>JAZDLZ010000195.1:0-5600 GCA_043801535.1 Pseudomonadota bacterium | reverse complement strand
GCACGATTACGATTACGAACTGTAAAGCAAGAGCCCCGAGAAATGGTCGGTGCCAGCCTGATCAGCGTAGCAGTCGCTCGAGTAGCTTGCCGATGAGCCCCGCCAGGGCGTACCCGGTACTGCCAGCGCTGCTGTGCTGCTGGAACGGAGTCGATTCGGCGGCCTTCATTTCCAGGGTGGTGCGACGGGATTCGATCTGTCTCCCCAACTCCGCGGCTTCGCGTCTCATGCTCTCTTCGAGGCCACCTCGAGCGACGAACTCGACGATTCGGCGCAGCTCGTCTCGATCGAACCAGATTCCGTGCGACCGACAGCTGTCGATGATGACGCCGGAGCACTTGCCGAAGTTCTGGCGAGTCATCATCTCTCCGCACTCTGGACAGTACAGATAGACTACCTTCGTATCCACTGACGCGGGCGGTGGGCTGGATGTCGCTCCCGGCAGGGGAACGGTGGACTCCTGCCGTCGGGCAGCAACGAGCCTTTCGAACGCGTCGCGATCGAGCCACATGCCGGCGCAGGCAGGGCACTGATCGAGAAGGGTGTCGCCGCCGACCAGGTGGGCAAAAAGGTTGGCTGCTCGCCCATCGCTGGCGCAGCGCGGGCAACGCAATGGCTGAGCCTCGCCAGCTCCATATACCCGCGCCGGCTGATCGATTGCAGCGCCGCAGTGGACGCAGTGCTTGTACCCAGCAAAGAGCAGCCCAAAGCAGCGAGGACAGGCAACAGTGGCGAGGGTAGTGTTGCAGTAGTCGCAGTGAGTACACAGTGGCGGGCACGGCGCCCCGCATTGGGGGCAATTGAGCATCCCGGCGGTTTCCGGCGGCCTTGGCAACTGGAATGACATCCCGCAACGGCATCGCGCCCACGTCCCTGCTGGACGGCCGCTGACATCGTAGCGGAGATGGCACTGTGGGCATTCAACGATCATTTGTTGCTCGCCACGTCTATTCGTCGCTGTTCGCTGGTGCTCGTTGTTGGCACATCCCTCGACGCGTCGGTTTCGCTAGTAGACAACCGCCATGAGAGCGGTGATGTTGTCCTTGCCTCCACGATCGTTGGCGAGCTGGATCGCCCTGCGCACAACGGTGGCAGGAGAACCAGCGCTCATCAGCTGGATAACCTCGGCGTCGCTCTCCAAATAACAGTGCAGGCCGTCGGTGCACAACAGATAGCGATCTCCAGGAGGGGCAACGTCGTGATTGGTGTCGACCTGGACGTAGTCCTTGTGTCCAACCGCGCGGGTAATCACGTTCTTGTCGCCGGCTGCCTTTGCCTCCTCGGCAGTGATGAGCCCGTGTTTGAGCTTGTAATTGATCAGCGTGTGGTCCTCGGTCATCTGGATGGCCGATTGTCCACGTAGACGATAGACCCTGCTGTCACCGACCTGTCCCAAGAATGCGTGCCCTCCTCGCAAGAGCAGGATCGACATGGTCGTCGACATTCCCTTCTTTTCGGGATCGAGCTGGGCCATGCCGAACACCATATAGCAGGCCTGCTGAATGCCACTCTCGAGCATTCGACGGACGTCCCAGAGCGCGTCCTCGTCTTTCTTGGCAATGGCAGCATCCACGTCTGGGATGTGGCGGCGGACCCACATAGCGATTTGGTCGACTGCTTCGTTCGACGCAATCTCGCCCTTGGCGTGGCCACCGACTCCGTCGGCGACGACGTACAAACCCATGACGTCGTCGGTCAGAAAAGAGTCTTCGTTGTGCGGACGCTTTCGTCCAACGTCGCTTAGTCCAGCAGATACCGTACGCATTGGTAGATTCTCTTGATTCTAGGCTGGGGAACGGTAACCGGCAAGGATCCTGCACAATCCCCGAAGATTGCGACGACGAATTGCGACGGCGCGCTTGACAGGCGTCGAGGTCGCACCGCAAGATACCAGCCATCCCACTGCTGTAGCCTCGGCGTTCGTTCGCGAAGCGGGCCGGGCGCGCTCGAATATGGCATCAACAGAAGAAGAGAAGAACATGCACAAGTACCGTGTCCTCGTGCAGTATGACTCGGAGGGGGCGCTCTACGTGGCTCGAGCTCCAGAGCTGGAGCCGTGCTCCGGCGAAGGCGCGACCAGGGCTGAGGCGATTGCCAAAGTCGAAGAGGAGATCGCTGCCCAACTCCAAAACGCGCGGGAGCAGGGTGGTTCTCTGCCACCGGCAATCGACGACGACGGTAGCCCATATTCCGGCGTTGTCACGCTTCATCTGTCTCGCTCGCTACACCGCGAAATGGTGTGGCAGGCGCGGGTGGAAGGAATCGACCTGGATCAGCTCCTCAGCGAGATGCTGCCCCTGGCACTGCAAGGGCGACGGCAAGCAGGTCGCCACATGGTCCGTAATGCATCATTGGCCGCCAGTCACCATGGGCCCTCCGAGGGAGGCAATGGTCCTGCCCGCGGTCAGTCTCGGGACGAGCGGGGTGGCAGACGTGGCTACGGGAGCTCGGACCGATACCATGCCATCATGGATGACAGGGCAACATTCCTGGAATACGTGCGAGGGCTGGACAGCTCAGGCTCGGCAATGCCGAACCAACGACGGAGAGGAAGGGGGCACGGCCGCGGATTCGGGAATCGGGCACAGCCAGGCAATGAAGGTGGCGCTCGTGGCGGTGGCAGTGGCGGTGGCGGTGGCAGTGGCAGTGGCGGTGGTGGTGGTGGTGGCAGCGGCGATCCCAGCAATGAAGAATGATTATCCTGCCACCTATCACCACCTACATGGTGAGCTACCAATACTCCATATACACTCTCTGGCATAGCGACAGCCTGGGGCATAGAATGGGGCCGGATGCCCGATAGCTACCCCATCGAGTTCGGCCGCTACCAGCTAGTCGAGCGTCTAGCTGTGGGGGGCATGGCTGAGCTGTTCAAGGCGCGCGTCGTCGGAGCGCACGGTTTCGAGAAGACGGTCGTAATCAAGAAAATCCTGCCCCACATGGCGACCGACGCCTCGTTCGTGGCGATGTTCATCGACGAGGCCAAGATCACCGCGCGGCTCGACCATCCAAAAATTGCTCAGGTTCTCGAGCTTGGCAAGATCAACGGGCAGCTCTACATCGCCATGGAATACGTCGACGGGCTCGACGTGCTAGGTCTGCTGCGAAGCTGTGCCCAGAAGAAGCAAGCACTGGCGGAAAAGCTTGCTGTTCATATCGCCCACGAGGTTCTCGACGCTCTCGACTACGCCCACCAAGCTACGGACAGCGCTGGCCGATCGCTTGGTATCGTGCATCGTGACATATCGCCGTCCAACGTGCTGATTTCCCGGCGAGGTGATGTCAAGCTGGCCGATTTTGGCATCGCCCATGCCGTCGAGAGACAGCAAAAGACCAAGGCCGGTACTCTCAAAGGCAAGTATGGCTACATGTCCCCCGAGCAAGTGCTTGGGCGGGATATTGACAGTCGATCCGATCTCTTCTCGGTGGGCATCGTTCTCTCGGAAATGCTGATGGGACGTCGGCTCTTCACTGCGGCCAACGACCTCGATGTGCTCTTGATGGTGCGCGACGTCCGACTCGATCGCTTGAACAAGTACGGAACGGGGATCGACAAGACTCTGCGAACCATCGTGCTCAAGGCGTTGCAGCGAGAGCCTTCAGCCCGCTACGAGACTGCTGGCGGTTTTCGCGATGCGCTTGCCGAATGGCTCTTTTCGAGGCGCCAACGGGTGACGCCCGGGGATCTGGCGTCGTTCGTCGATGCCCTGTGTGGATGGGAGATTCCCAAACCGACTGCCGCTGCACCGATGGTGCAGGTAGCACACGAGGTGCCCGTGGCAATGGCTGGCCAAGCCGTCGAGATACCAGCCAGCCACCAGGCAATACCGCAAGGCGAGGCTGTTCGACCAAACAGGCCTTCCATTCACGAGCACAAGCCCGAGCGGGTTGCCGCTGCTGCTTCTGCCGTTCCTTCTCATAGCCCTCCCCCGCCCCCTCCTCCCGTGGCTGCTCAAGCACCTGTCACCTTGGTTGCCTCTCCCATGGGAGCTCCAACTGCTGCCGGCGCCAACACTGGCACGCCGGCAACGACTGGCGCAGTGACTGCACCAGCCATTCGCGCGGGAGTCGAGGACCATTGGGGGGCAAACGCAGGTCAGCCTGCTTCACGGCGGCCAGCTGGAACAGGGAGACCTCCTCTGTCCACGCCTGTTCGGCCGGCAGGAAAAAAGTCGGTCGTATCGCCAAAGTCGGGTGCGGCGCCGCCAACGCCGCCACCGCCACCGCTCGCGGCAATGTTGGTACCGCCGCCATTGCCAGCGTCACTGCCTGCGGTACTGGCAGCAGCAGCCCAAGCCAGAACCGGACCGGATTTGCCGTCGAGGATGACGTCGACGCTCGCACCCACGGCTCCAATGGGCGTGCCGGTCATGGCATTCGAGGGCGAGTCCCAGTCTTCCGAGTCTTCCGAATCTTCCGAGTCTTCCGAATCTTCCGAATCCAGGGTGGTCGATGTCGATCTAGGCCTCGCGCCTCCACCCAAGCCGGATCAGGCCGAGACCCGCAGCGGTGAAGTCCCCATTCTCCTCGATCTCGGTGATACCGAGCTGATCGCCGGTATGGCAGTCTCGATCACCGCCGAAGGACGCGACAGTCCGTTCCTTATCCTCGAGAGCAATCAAGGTGATCCTGGTTCTGCTGCCCCGCTGACACCGGGCGACGTCGTGTGCGGCACCGACAGTCTGCCAGCGTTCGACGATGTGCCAGCTCTCGATTTTTCCGATATTTCGATCGAGCTTGGGCTGGTCGAGCCTTCTGCTTCGGTCAAAGCCCCCAAGCTTCCTCCGCTGCCTTCGCTCGAGGAGGCCGCCACTACGCCGCCGCCTTCCCCGCCGACGGTTGGTATCGTCGCTGGTGAGATCGACGAAGAGGGCAGTTTCTCCGAGACGCCTCCGATTAGAGTCATATACCGGTTGGCGGTCGACAAAGCGAGCGGTCTCCTGGTTGCCGAGATTTCCGCCATCTCCAAGGAGATTTACTTCGCCGGCGGGGTGCCAGAATACGTAACCTCCAATGTCGCGCGAGAGCTCCTCGGCGAGTACTTGGTCGCTCAGAGAGTGATCTCCGAAGGTGAGCTGGCGATGGCGCTGGCAATGATACCGCACTTCGGCGGCAAGCTCGGTGACACTCTGGTCGGTCTTGGTCTGATGAAGCCACTCGATGTCTTTCGTCACCTGACTCGCCAGGTCAGGGACAAGATCGTCGATGTGTGCACCTGGCAAAAGGGCAGCTATCGCTGGTACCAGGGAAAGCGCAATCAGAGAGAAGCGTTTCCGCTAGGTCTCGACGCGTTCGAGGTCCTGGGCGCGGGTGCTTCCTTGCTTCCAGAGGACGCTCTTGCTACCTGGGCAGGCAAGCTGGCTGACAAATGCCCGGTGTCCGCCAAGAATCCGAGAGTGGTGCCCGAGGCTTTTCGTCTCGGTGCCTACCCCAGGGAGGTCTACCATCGTCTGTCTGGCAGGCACACGCTTGCCCAGCTTCTCGCCCGGTTCACCAGCCCCGAAGATCGACTGGTTTTCTTGCGGACGCTCTACCTCCTCGTTCAGACCGACCTGGCTCGCATTTAGTCTTAGCCCTTAGCCCTTCGTCGGTTGCCATCG
>JAZDLZ010000188.1:0-10186 GCA_043801535.1 Pseudomonadota bacterium | reverse complement strand
GGTGCTCGCCGGGCTGAGCAGCGAACAGGTGCAGGTGGCGCGGCGCCTGCTCCTGGCGCTGGCGACTCCCGATGGTACTCGCCGAGTGGTTCCGCTACTGGCAATGCAAGGGGAGCTCGGCGCGGACGGTCACAGAGTGTTTGGACAGCTGGTACAGGGGCGGCTGCTCACTCTGCGCAAGGGACAGGGCAGGGGGAAGACCGAGTCGGTGGTCGAGCTGGCGCACGAGTCGTTGATCCATGCCTGGGCCCAGCTCGCGCGCTGGCTCGAGGAGAGCAAGGAGGAGCGGGCCTTCTTCGCCGAGGTGGAACAGGCTGCGGAGTTGTGGGTCAGGCGGGGGAGACGCCCCGAGGAGCTGTGGCAAGGCATGGCGCTCGCCGAAGCGTTAGCCAAGCTGACAAGCTACGAGAACAGGGCGGCACCATTGGCTCGCGAGTTCCTGGCGGCGGCAGCGCAAAAGGATCGAGCTCGGCGGCAGCGCAGGAGGGTGTTACTGGCTAGCGGAATGGCAGTGCTGGCGCTCTCCGCCATAGTTTCTTCCCTGGTTGCCCAGCGTTTCGACGAGCAGCGGCACAGCGCCGACGCGCTTCGGCTGCACGCCGAGGGAGAGCGGTCCGAAGCCCTGCGCGAAGGTGCCCGGGCAGCATTCGGCCGTGGTGATTTGCTCGAGGCCCGGGCCAAGCTTCGCGGCTCGCTCGAGACGCAGGATTCGCTCCTGGGGAGAGTGCTGTGGTGGCGGCTGGAGCGCGAGCCCCTGGTATGGCGGAAAGAGGTCGGGGCGGCAGTGCCGGCAGTGGCCTTTTCGCCCGACGGCAAGACCGTCGCGGCCGCAGCCAATGCGCGGATTGTCTATTTGCTTGACGTGGACACCCAGGACGTGCGGTTTCTCCGAGTGTCGGACGGCGATCTGTCGTCGGTAGCTTTTTCGCCGGATGGACGGCAGCTCGCTGCCGGGACGGCGACGGGTGCAATAACGCTCTTTGATTTGACGGTGACGGCGAGTATTGGCCGACCACTTCTGGTTGGCCATACCAACGTAGTCTGGAGCGTGGCATTCAGTCCGGACGGTCGGCTGCTCGCGTCGGGGAGCGAGGACCGCAGCGTTCGCCTCTGGGATGCCAGCACTGGCCAACATTCCCGGGTGCTGGTCGGACAGGCGGGCTCGGTGCGGGCAGTCGCATTCAGCCCGGATGGTTCCTTGCTGGCTTCTACCGATGCTGTTCGGATCGATCTTTGGGACGCTGGCACCTGGTCGAAGAGGGATTCCCTCTCGGCCGATGGTCATCCGGCCTATTGCCTGGCTTTCAGTCCCGACGGCAAATGGCTCGCCAGCGTCAATGCTGGGGGGAGCATTTTTCGGTGGGACGTTGGCACTGGCAGCCAGCGTGCGGTTCTCCTTGGACACAGCCAAGGGGTACTCAGTATTGCCATCAGCAACGACAGTCGAACGATAGTGTCCGGCAGCATCGACAAGACTATTCGGGTGTGGGACGTTGCCAGCAGTCGCGAGCAGTACGCTCTTCTCGGTCACCAGGATCATGTCAACGCCGTATCGCTCAGTCCAGACGGCGCCCTGCTGGTGTCCGGCAGTCACGACAAGAGCGTGCGGCTGTGGCGAATGGCGTCCAGACCAGCCGGCAAGGCAGTCGGCCACGATGGAGCGGTCCAGCAAGTCGCGGTCAGTCCCGACGGAAGGCTGCTGGCAACTGGCGGTGCCGATCGGACGGTACGGGTCTGGGATGCGGCGTCTGGTGCCGAATTGCTGGCGCTGCGGGGATTCGCCAGCGGCGTACGCAGCGCGGCCTTCAGCCCCGACGGTCGCCTCTTGGCTGCTGGCGACCAGACCATCCGGGTGTGGAATCTGCTCTCCCCTGCCGAGCCGCAGGTGTTGTCCGGTGGCCGAGGCGTGGTCGACGGTGTTGTCTTCAGCAGCGACGGGGTTTCGTTGGCATCGGCTGGCTCCGACAAAACCGTGCGCATCTGGGACCTGGCCACCGCTAAGGAAAGGCGGGTGCTGGTCGGCCACGCAGCACCAGTGGCGAGCGTGGCCATCAGCCCGGACGGTGCTCGTCTCGCCTCGGGCAGCTACGACCGGACGATTCGCCTCTGGGATGCGCGGACCGGTGCCCCGCAGCAGGTGCTCACTGGGCACAGCGATCTGGTCTTGGACGTCGGCTTCGATCCCGACGGAAAACAACTGGCGTCGGCGAGCTGCGACCGGACCGTCCGGTTGTGGAGCTTGGCTACCGGCGAATCCAGGATTCTCGGCGAGCATCCTGGAAACGTCTACTCCGTGGCCTTCCACCCCGATGGCCGCCGTCTCGGTTCTTCCTCGGTCGACGGCACTGCCCGTATCTGGGATACTGTTTCCGGCGGATACGTTTCGCTGGCCGGCCACCGTCGCGACGTCATGTCGATCCGCTTTACCCCCGACGGCAAGCTGGCTGCGACTACCAGCGAGGACGGCACCGTACGCCTCTGGGATGCCGAGACCGCTGTGCCTGCCTGGCGGGCACCGATCCTGGTCGGCTCCGTGCCCGCCGCTGGTATCGCTGTCCCCGAAACTCTCACTCACCTCGGCTGGACAAAGCTGGGAATGCCCCCTGCCGGCGGCCTGTCTGCTCGAGGATCGGGACAGGTGCCGGCGCCCGCGCCGGAGCATCGACGCTCGATGCCGGCCGCGGGCTCCAGATCGCCGGCGCCTGTCGTCGAGTGGCGCCGGGTCGTGGAGTTGTTGGTGGCAAGTGGCTCGGTGGCAGGTACTTCCGCCAATCACAGCGCGGCCGGCAGCTCGCCGGTTTCTGCCAGCGCCAGCGCCAGCTCTGGCTATCGTTATGTCTGCCTGCGCACTCGCGACGACCACGTTCAGGTTTGGGATATCGCCTCCGATCGGATTCTTTTCGAGAGGTCGGTACCAGGTATCGAGCGGATTGCTGCTATTCCTTCCGGTTGCGTGGTCCTGGCGAAAGGTCGAGCCCGCCTCCATTCCGTTGGCAGTCGGCCGAGCACTGATCTCGGCATCGATCGCGGGCCCATCACTGCCCTTGCCTGGGCTGGATTCCGTGACGGGGCCGGCAACGATAGCGGCAGAGTGCTTTTGTCGGCGGGTAACGAAGTGCTGGTGTTCGACGAGCACGGGACGCAACTCGGCGTGCTGGTCGCCGATGTCGGACAGACGGCGGTTGGCTTGGCCGGTGGCTATGTCGCCGTTGGTTTCGACGACGGCAACATCCAGCTCCTCAGGTTCCAGACCGGACATGGTGGCGAGCCCGCAACTCCGTCTTTCGCCTTCGAAGGCGTGCCAGCCAGCGCGGTCACCCGAATCATCGAAGGTCCGCCCGGTACTCTGATCGCCGGCTACGCCAGCGGTTTTCTCGGTTTGTGGAGCCTGGAGAACGGCACGCTCCTCGATTCGGCCAAGCTCCACGGCCCTGTTGTTCATCTGTTGGTCGATCCCAAGCTCAACGCGGTGACTGAGTTGGGCGACTACTTGGTGCTAGACTTGGCGGTGTTTTTCGAGGACTACTGTAGCCTGATGGGCCGGATCTGGCGCGATGTCCCGGTGGTATGGGAACGCGGGCTGCCAGTACTGCGACGTCCGGCCAGCCACGCTTGCGCAAGGAGACCGGGCTAGGTAGATGTCGAAATCGTCGCGCCGGGGAAGTGGTGGTAGCAAGAGCAGGAGCAGGAGCGAGGAACCGTTCCTTGCGCCTGACAGCATGGTGGATCATTTTCGGGTCGTGCGGTTGGTAGGTCGAGGCGGGATGGGAGAGGTGTACCTTGCCCGCGATACCCTGCTGAATCGTCGGGTGGCGCTAAAGGTCGTGCATCCCCGCTATCTCGATTCCGAAGAAGCGGCTACGCGCTTCGTGCGCGAGGCACAGCTAACCGCGAGTCTGTCCCATCCGCATATCGTGACGGTGTATGCAGTGGGCAGGCACGAGGGTCGGCCGTATCTGGCGCTGGAGTATCTCGAAGGGCAGAATCTGCGGCAACGGATGGACGAACAGCGGCCAGGAGTGCGCGAGTCACTGCGCATTGTGCTGGCAATCGCTCAGGCGCTGGTCGAGGCCCACCGCAACCGAGTGCTGCACCGCGATCTCAAGCCCGAGAACGTGATTCTGGCCAAGGACGGGCGGCTTCGGCTCGTCGATCTCGGCTTGGCCAAAGTGACGGCATCGTCACTTTCAGGCCATTGGGGGCACAGCGTCGAGCTCGAGAGGATTCTGGAAAGGCACGAACGACGATCGGTTCCTGGCGCGCCGCCTGCCGTGGATGAAACGGTGGTGGCGGCGGCCAAGGGGAAGGGGGGCGAGAGCGCGCTCGGAGCTGATCCGTTGCCAGGTAACCCCCTGATCGAGCACGAGCACGAGCACGAGCACGAGCACGAACTGTCAAGCAGGAGGCCGGCGAAATGGTCGGTGCCCGCGCCGGTGTCGACCAGCGCCGTCCATCCGACGCCGGCAGCCAAACGGGTAGTCGAGCGGGCAGTCGAGCCCGCAGTCGAGCGGGCAACTGTTGCGGCGGATGGCGAGACGCCGGAGTTAGCGTGCCATGCTGGTGCTGGCGGGGTCAGGACAGTGGAGGAGACAACCGGTTGGATTGCCGGCCAGGCGGAGGTCGCTTCCGGTCACGCTTCCGGTCACGCTACCGAGCTCGGGACGGTGCAGGGTACGCCAGCGTACATGGCGCCAGAGCAGTGGCGAGGTGAGGCGAGCAGCGAAACAACCGATGTCTGGGCACTGGGAGTGATTCTCCACGAGCTCCTGGTTGGCCGGCGGCCATTCCGGGACGACCGCACCGAAGCGCTGCGCGAGGCAGTGCTGCAGGGTACGGCGGTGCCTCCCCTGGCGGCGGCGAGCCAGGATGTTCCGGCCGAGCTGGCAGCGCTGGTTGGCCGGTGTCTCGAGAAGGACGCCGGCGAGCGGCCTTCGGCCATCCAGGTGGTCGACGCGCTCGAACGCTTGCTGTGGGAAGGCCGGCGTCAGGTCGGTGCGGAGCAGAGCCCGTTTCGCGGCCTGTTCCCGTTTGCCGAGCGTCACGCCGATCTGTTCTTTGGTCGTGACAGCGAGATTGTGGTTTTTTTGGAAAGCCTCCGCGAGCAGGCCGTGCTTCCGGTGGTCGGTCCATCTGGCGCTGGCAAGAGCTCCTTCGTGCAAGCCGGAGTCGTCCCTCGCTTGCGCGAGCAGGGCGCGTGGATAACCCTGTCGATCCGACCAGGCGCCGACCCGTTCGGCGTGTTGGCTGCCCGGTTGACCTCGGGCGAGAGCAACACCCGGGTGAGCATGGTTTCGGAGAGCTCGGTCCGCACCGCTGACTTTTCCCACCTTCGCGAAATGGCCGACGCCGGAGCGGCAGCAGCGGCAGGAGCAGCCGGAGCGGCAGCAGCGGTGGCATCGGTGCTGCCCGCGCAGCCTGCGTTGCCCGAATCGCCATCGTCAGAATCGCCCGAATCGCCCGAATCGGCGGCATGCCGAGACGAGGAGTTGCTGGCCCACCGACTGCTTCAGGCTCCCGAGAGTCTGGGAGTGATCCTGCACGACGTGGCTGAGAGGGAGCGATGCAGGGTGCTGCTCCTGGTCGACCAGCTCGAAGAAGTCTACACCATGGTGGCGGACGCGACCGTGCGAGACGCATTCGTCCGGGCAGTCTGTGGAGTGGCCGATCATCCGTCTAGCCCAGTGCGGGCAGTGTTCACGATCCGCGACGATTTTCTCGGTCATCTCGAGGGAGGGCCGGAGGTGGCGGCGGCGCTCGCTCGGGTGTTCGTGCTGCGACGACCTGGCAAGGAAGGGCTAGAGGAGGTGCTCACTCGGCCCCTGACCACGGTTGGCTATGCGTACGATGACCCCCTGTTGCCTGCCGAGATGGTCGAGTCAGTCAGGGACGAGCCGGCTTGCCTTCCACTGCTCCAGTTCGCCTGCCAGATGCTCTGGGATAGACGCAACAAGAGCAGGCGACTCCTGTGTCGGGCAGCATACTCGGCCATGGGAGGAGTGGCTGGCTCGCTGGCCGAGCACGCCGACGGTGTTCTTGCAGGAATGACGCCTTCGCAGGTGGAGTTGGTGCGACAGCTGATGCTGCGGCTGGTGACGTCGGCCGGAATGAGACGAGTCGTGCCGGTGGCGACGGCGGTTGCTGGTCTGGGACCGGGAATAGAGGAGGTCCTCGAGAAGCTGACCCAGGCTCGGCTGCTCACGGTGCGTCGATCGGCTGCGGAAACAAGTCGGCGGCAGCATGGCGACGGCAAGGACATCGGCGATGACGGCACGGGCGCCGGCAAGTGGGGCAGAAGAAGCCGCAGCGGCAAGAGCGGACGAGGCGGCCATGACAGCGCCGGCAGCGCGACCGGCAGCGCGATCGGAGAGAGCCGTAGGATTGGCGATGGTGCTGGCGCTGGTGGCAGCGGAGGCGAGGCCGTGCTGGAGCTGGTGCACGAGTCGCTGGTTCGCACCTGGGGAAGGTTGGCTCGCTGGATAGAGGAGTGCCGGGAGGAGTTGGCGGTTCTGGCCGAGATCGGCCAGGCAGCAGAGCTGTGGCAGCAAAGGGGGCGGCGCGACGAAGAAGTATGGCAGGGCGACGCGCTCGCCGACGCGCGGCGCAAGCTGGCGCGCTTGACTACCCAAGTGCCCGAGCACGTTGCGCTGTTTGTCCAGGCGAGCTTGCGCAAGGAGCAGCGGTTGCTGCGGCGCAAGCGCTTGCTGCAATCGAGCGCCGTGGCGATACTGGCAACGGTGGCGCTCGTCTCGCTGGTCATCGCCAAACGCATGGACGAACAGCGACGGGCGTCCGAAGTGCAGCGGGCGCGGGCCGAGAAGCGCGAGGCCGAAGCCCAGCGCGAAGGCGCCAAGGCGGCGATGCTGCGCGGGGACCTGCTGGAGGCGCGAGCCAAGCTTCGCGGCTCGCTCGAAATCCAGGATTCGCTCCTCGGCAGGGTGCTGTGGTGGCGGCTGGAGCGCGATCCGTTGTTCTGGCAGAAGGAGCTGGGTGCCGCGGTTCCGGCGGTGGTCTTCTCGCCCGACGGCAAGACAGTTGCCGCGGCCGCCAACGCTCGGATTGTGTATTTGCTGGACGTCGACACCCAGGAGGTGCGTTTCCTGCGAGTGCAGGGTGGTGATCTCTCCTCGGTGGCCTTCTCGCCCGATGGACGACAGCTTGCTGCCGGGGCGGTGACGGGCGCGGTTACGCTTTTCGATCTTGCGAAGAAGACCGCAGTGTCACTGGACGGACACACCAACGTGGTCTGGAGTGTAGCGTTCAGTCCGGATGGCCGACAGTTGGCCTCGGGGAGCGAGGACCGCAGCGTGCGTCTCTGGGATACCAGCACTGGTAAGCACTCCCGGATGCTGGCCGTTCAGACGGGCGCTGTGCGGGCGGTCACCTATCACCCGGACGGTTCCTGGCTGGCTTCGACTGACTCGGCTCGGGTCCATCTGTGGCACGTTGGCACCTGGTCGAAGAAAAAGACCCTTTCTGTCGAGGTTCATCAGGCCTATTGCCTGGCTTTCAGTCCGGACGGCAAATGGCTCGCCAGCGCCAGCTCCGGGGGGAGCATTCGCCAGTGGGATGTTGCGACGGGCACTCTGCAGACGGTTCTCCTCGGACACAAGCAAGGCGTGCTCGGTCTTGCCATCAGCAATGACAGCCGAACGATAGTGTCCGGTGGCATCGACAAGACTATTCGGGTGTGGGATGTTGCCAGCGGTCGCGAACAGTACGCCCTCCTCGGTCACCACGATACTGTCCACTCCATCGCGCTAAGCCCCGATGGGACACTCCTGGCGTCAGGCAGCAACGACAAGAGCGTACGGTTGTGGCGTATGGCGACGAGGCCAACAGTCAGGGCAGTTGGCCACGACGGGGCGGTTCAAGCGGTTGCGGTCAGTCCAGACGGCAGGTTTCTGGCAACGGCTGGAATCGACCGAACCGTGCGGCTTTGGGACGCGGTATCTGGTTCCCAGCTCCTGGCTCATGCAGGATTCGCTGGTGGGGCACGTAGCGTGGCTCTCAGTCCCGACGGACGTCTGCTGGCCGCTGGCAGCGCTGACCGGAGCATCCGAGTATGGAGTCTTTTCTCCGCTGCCGAACCGCGGGTGTTTTCCGGTCATCAAGGAGTGGCCGGCGGTGTTGCCTTCAGTCCCGACGGAAAGACAATGGTCACGGCGGGCAGCGACATGACCGTTCGCATGTGGGATGTAGCCACCGGCAAAGAAAAACAAGTATTGGTCGGCCATGCAGCACCAGTGGCGAGCGTTGCCATCAGCCCGGATGGCACCCGTCTCGCCTCGTGCAGCTACGACCGGACGATTCGCCTCTGGGATGCGCGGACCGGTGCCCAGCAACAGGTGCTCACCGGTCATGACGATTTGGTCCTGGACGTCGCCTTCAATCGCGACGGCAAGCAGCTGGCATCGGCGAGCTGCGACCGGACCGTGCGACTGTGGAATCTGGCTGCCGGCGGCGGCGCCGCGAGGATTCTCGGCGAGCACCCGGGAAACGTGTACTCCGTCGCCTTTCACCCCGACGACCGGCATCTCGGCTCTTCCTCGGTCGATGGCACAGCCCGAATCTGGGATATCGTCACCGGCAAGCATGTTTCTCTGGCCGGCCACCGTCGCGATGTCATGGCGATCCGCTTTTCCCTGGACGGGAAGCAAGCAGCTACCGCCAGCGAAGACGGCACGGTACGTCTCTGGGATACCGAGACTGCAGCGCCGCTCTGGCGGGCACCCGTCCTCCTTGGCTCCTTGCCCGGTGCTGGCATCGCCACGCCCGAGGCTTTCACCCACTCGGGATGGGCAGAGTTGGGAGCCGTGGCAACGCCGGCGCTTGCCTCGGGGGGTTCCCGGTCATCGGATTCCGCCGTCGAGTGGCGCCGTGCGGTGGAGCATCTGGCAGTGAGCGGACAAGTCGCAGCGCCAATCGCGGCGGCGGGGGTCGCTGCGAAACCTGCTCCGGCAGCTCCCCGCACTGCTGGAGCGGTTGGCGATGGCGCCTCCTCTGGCCTGCTGTGTCTGCGCACTCGTGACGACCACCTGCAGGCTTGGGATATGGTGGCCGACCGTGTCCTCTTCGATCGATCAGTGCCGGGCATCGAGAAGATCGTCGCGGTTTCTCCTGGCTGCGCGGTCACTGCCAATGGTCGCGCTCGGCTGTATTCCGTTGATGGCCGGACGAGTGTGGAGCTTGGCGCCAATCGCGCGCCAGCCACGGCCCTTGCCGCGGCCGGCTTCCCCGCCGATGCAGCGGCGACTGAGAGTAGCAGTCGTGGCGGCGGCGGCGGGATTCTCGTGGCGGCAGGCAGCGAGGTCCTCGTATTCGACGTCCACGGAGCGCAGGTCGGCGAGCTCGTGGCCGACGTAGGCCAGACGGCGGTAGGTTGGGCTGGCGGCCATATCGTCGTCGGTTTCGACGACGGCAACCTCTAGCTCCTCGAGCTCCCGCCTGGAGGACGTGCCGGCGACCTGCTGGCACCTCCGTCCTTTGCCTTCGAGGGCGTGCCGGCAAGCGCGGTCACCCGTATCATCGAGGGTCCTCCCGGAACTCTGGTCGCTGGCTATGCCAGCGGCTTTCTTGGCCTGTGGAGCCTCGAAAACGGTGCGCTTCTCGACTCGGCCAAGCTCCACGGTCCAATCGTTCACCTGTTGGTAGAGCGAGGGTCGGGCTCGCCTTTGCCGGAGTCGGCGCTCTCTGGCAAGTTGTACGCAGTCACCGAGCTGGGCGACTACCTGGTACTCGATCTGGCGGTGCTGTTCGAGGATTACTGCAGCCTGATTGGCCGGATCTGGCGCGACGTGCCAGTAGTCTGGGAACGTGGCCTGCCCGTGCTACGAAGGCCGACCAGGCACGCCTGCTGCCTTGCGCGGTGACCGGGCTACTAGTAGCAGCTCCACCAAGGTATTACGAAGATGTCAAAATCGAAACTCTGCCAACGGCCCAGGGCATCGTAGCCAATGACGGTCACCGGAACTAGCCCCGGAAGCTCGCTGTCGTACACGAACCATGCGCCGCCCTCGAATCCGGTCATGCTTCCTTCGCTCGAGGACCAGTACAGATTGCCACCGAGGATCGTCGAGCCGTAGAAAGTGAGAAACAGCATCTGACCTGCGCACACCTCGAAGACGTCCCCTTCCGGAGGAGTGACGGTCACCGCGCACTGTCCGCAGTCCGTCGCGCAAGTGTCACA
>JAZDLZ010000485.1:0-3984 GCA_043801535.1 Pseudomonadota bacterium | reverse complement strand
CACCGCTGCCACTGCGACTGCGGCGAGAGCAGCAACGGCCATCGCCAGCAGCGCTCGCTTGCGCCGTTGCACGCCCCGCTCCTTGCGCACGCCGGCCTCGAGGAAACGAACGACCGACTCGGGCGCCGCAGTGCCGAGTCGCGCCGCCTTGCTCCTACCGTCGCGCAGCGCATCTCCCTGCCACACTTCCTCCTCGCGTGCACCACGTTTGCGCCACAGCTCCGCCGCCTGGGTGATCTCGGCAAGAAATGCCACCTCCTCACGCCCTTCCTCGAGCCAGCGCGCGAGCCGTGCCCAGGTACGCACCAGCGATTCGTGCACCAACTCCAGCACTGCCTCGCCAGCACTGCGGTCGCTGCCGTGGCCGTGCTCTCCTCCGCAATACCCGCCACCTTGCTGCCGCCGGCCGGATTCGACAGCCCGCCGTACCGTGAGCAGCCGTGCCTGGGTCAACTTGCTCAGCACTTCCTCGACCTCGGACCCGAAACCTGCGACCGCCACTGCCACTGGCACCACGCGCCGGGTGCCTGCCGAAGTAACGAGACGCAACAAGAGCTGCCGCGACAACTCCACTCGAGCAGGAGTCATGGCAGCGAGCACTCCGTCGGCGTGCTCGGCAAGTGAGCCAGCGACTCCACCCATGGCCCCGTACACGGCCCGACAAAGGCGTCGCTCGCTCCTGTCGCGACGCTCCCACAGCATCTGCCCGGCGAACTGCAGCAGTGGCAGACACGCTGGCTCGCCTTCGACCGAGTCGACCATCTCCGACGGCAGGCCAGGATCGTCGTAGGTATAGCCGACCGTGGCCAGCGGCCGGGTCAGCGTCTCTTGGAGCGCCTCCTTGCCAGGACGACGCAGCACGAAAACCCTGGACAACACCGCAGCCACCTCGGACCCGCCCCCGAGATGACCGAGAAAGTCGTCGCGGATAGTGAATACCGCGCGCACTGGACTCGATGGATGATCGGCCACGCCACAGATCGCCCGAAGGAAGGCGTCCTGCATCGCCCTGTCCTCCACCATCGTGAACGTCTCCTCGAATTGATCCACGAACAGCAGCACTCGGCACCGTTCGCTTACCGCCAGCTCGTGGAGCAACACCCCCAACGTGGCTGGCGTCTGGCGGAGCGTCACCTCCAAGGCGTCGACATCGCCCGATTCCAAGAGCGACGTCTCCACCGGTTCCTCGGCTCCAGCCAAGCCTGCCAGCTGATCCGGCGGCCAGAGATCCGAGGTCCGGATCGCGCTGGCCATGGTCTCGCTCATTCGCCGGTTACTCTGGCCAACTACCAGCCGCGCCGCCAAGGCGCCGAACGGATCCGCTCCAGGCCGAATCGCCAGCACCGTCCAGGCTCCCTGCTCGCGCAGCCGAGGAACCACCCCGGCCTGCACAAACGAGCTCTTGCCTGCCCCCGACGGTCCAACTACCGGCAGCACTGCTTGCTCGCGCATGCTCTCCAGGAACAGCGCAACTTCGCTATCACGACCGTAAAACAGATCGGCGTGACGCTCGCCAAAGGGAAAGAGCCCGCGGAATGGGCTCTGCTCTGTGCTGGTCTGGCGCCGGCCACCAGCCAATAGCTGCTCGAACGTCTCGACCACCAGCGGTGCTGGGGGTCGACGGCCTGCATCCTTTTCCAGACAGCGGCCCACCAATTGGACCAGCTCGACAGGGATGTCTTGAGTAGACACCAGGCCCCGAATCGGCTTTTCTGCCGTCACCTGCGCTGCCACGAACGCCTTCCCCCCTTCGTACGGCCGCCTCCCAGAAAGCAACTCGTGCAGTATCACTCCCAATGCCCAGATGTCCGTTGCCTCGCTGCTCTCCTCTCCTCGCCACTGCTCCGGCGCCATGTACGCTGGCGTTCCCTGAACGGTCCCCGCAACCGTGGCATAGTGAGACGTTGTTCTCCTGTCTGTCGTCTCATCCGCAGCTTCGGGCGCAGCTTCGGGCGCAGCTTCGGGCGCCACTGCTCCGCGTGCCACTGCTCCAACTAACGGATCGCCGTCCTCATCCTCAACCGCTCCCCCACCCACCACCGATTCACTACCCACCGCCATGCCCGCCACCGATTCACTACCCACCGCCTCTCCGCAGTCCGCTGCTGCGTCCAGCCCCTCACCCGCGTCACGACCAGCCAACACTCCACCTCCCGTGGACTCTTCACCAGCTTGGTGCGGCGCCATTGCCCGCACCTTGGCCAGACCGAGGTCGACAATCCGCAGCCGGCCGTCCTTGGCCAAGACGACGTTCTCCGGCTTGAGATCGCGGTGCAGCACTCGATGGCGGTGCGCCTCTGCCAGCGCCTGAGCAATCGCCAGCCCGATGCGCAGCGACTCCCGCACTCCCGGCCGCTCCTCTTCCATCCGCTGCCGTAGATTCTGTCCTTCGAGATACTCCATCGCCAGGTACGGCCGACCTTCGTGCTTTCCTACCGCATGCACCGTGACAATGTGCGGATGAGAAAAACTCGCAGTCAGCTGGGCCTCGCGCATGAAGCGTGCCACTGCTTCGTCGGAATCGAGATAGCGGGGATGAATGATCTTCAGCGCCACCCGGCGATTCAGCAAGGTGTCGCGCGCCAGGTAGACCTCTCCCATCCCACCCCGGCCAACCAGCCGCACAACCCGAAAATGATCCACCATGCTATCGGAGACAAGAAAGCATGCGTCATTCCTGCTCTCTTCGGTGCCGCTGCCTCCCCTTCTTCTTCTCCTCGTCCTCCCTGTGCCACTGCCGCCACTTTCCTTGCCCCTTCTGACGTCGCTGCCACCACCGTCGCCGCGACTCCGCCGTGCCAGGCGACGCCACATCTCCGCCGGCGATCGTGGGAGCTGGAACCTGGTTCTGCCCAAACCACGGCCATCGATCGTCGGCGTGGTTTCGTGTGGTCGCCGACCTGACGTCTTCTCTTCATCGGATGTCGACATTCGTCACCGTCGCAAGGACTCGCTTCTTGCTTCGTTGATTCCAGGAGCCGTAACTTCGTCTCAATCAGTCATCCTACCTCCCGACTCTACTGCTCCTGGCAGCACAACGATGAGCAGCCGGTGGCACAGCAAGCGACGGAATGCCATCCTGCCACACAACTGGCACACTATTCCACACCTCGCCCAAGAGCTCGCAGTACTCCTGGTAGAGCGGGGCGAGATCGATTGCCTGATAGTCGCCCACTTCGGTGGCAGCGTAGAGGCGGCGAGACTCATTGTCGACGAGCAGGTGAATGACCGGACCGTGCAACTTGAAGTGGCGCAACCTCTTGCCAGTCTGCAAGCTCCAGATGCCGAGGTGACCGCTCGCATAGCCCACGATCAGCGTCTGGCGCGGACCTTCGCTGATCCGTTCCACCGGGTACGGCTCCGTCTCCTCGAAGCTGAATCCTGGCTTGGCATCCCCGGGATCGATTGGCCGGAGCTCGAAGTCGCCAGCGTCGTAGCCAACTGCCAGAAGCCGACCGCCGACGACGAGACCGATGGCGTTGGCGCCCTGCTCGACCCTCACTCTGGTGAGCTCGCCACCGTCCTCGTCGAACACCAGCACGTGGTCGTCGACGGCAACGAGAATGCGACCTGCCTGGAAAGCGATGGCGCTCGCCCGGGTGGCCAGCTCACGAATCGTACCGGAGTCAGAGCGGTCAGTTGAATCGCTGATGGCGGTCGTGCTCGTTGCGGCGGTGGCACTGGAGGGACCGGATACGAGAAACGCACGCCCTTCAGCCAGCACCAGGCAGCCGCGGCTAGTGGCGGCAAGCTGCGCCAAGGCCGGGAGGTTCTCGGTGAAATATGCAGGGGGAGGCACCCCGTTCGCCTTCTCCACCGGTGCCGCAGGCGTTCCCAATACCCTATCCAAGGGTTCGCTCGCGAGAAGTCGGTCAGCAGACATGCTCCAAAGCTGAAGCACGTCGTCGAAGGTCAAGAGGCACAGCAGGTCGCCATCAACGCTGGCCGGACGCCCGGCAGCAGCCTTTTCGGGTGTGTCCCGAT
>JAZDLZ010000130.1:0-7922 GCA_043801535.1 Pseudomonadota bacterium | reverse complement strand
CAGTCGGGATGGTGCACTGATGCCAAACACCGTCGAGGTGATCGAGTGCCGTGACGACGACGAGGCACGCACGTGGGAGATCGAGATTCGCAAGCACCGGAGGACGGTGCTGCTCCACGTCGCCGGTCGAAACGCCGGCTGGGGTGGCTACCAGGCGGGGAACTTTGTCGCCGGCGGCATCCACCGCGGATTCATCGAGGCGGCTGTCGAGCGGCGACTGACCGCATATCTGCAGGGGAGGGACAGCCGATGAAGCCGCAAGATGCTGAGCGGTTTGCACAAAGCCACTTCTGCCCGGACTGCCGTCTCGCATCGAAGTTGCATGCGCGCTGGCTTGGTAGCATGCAAGATGGCCACGGAGACTATCAGGTCTGGTGTCGTCCGTGTGGACGGACGGACGGGTTTGTCACACTGAAGGACCTGGGGCTGAAGACGCCGGGGCAACTCTGGAGGGAGAATCCGGACAGCGTCCCGGTGCCGATGGCGAACAGGCTCGCAGACAAGTACCGCACGCTGATTGAGGCGGAAACCGAGGGGTTGCCGCCAGAATTGCAACAGGCCGCACGGGAACGCTACCTGGGGCGGCCACCGAAGACAACGTGAGAGGGAGGATGCTACCGTGGGGATCAAGGGACTGACAGACATTGTGCGCCCCGCATTCCCGACGATTGGGAAGCTGCGCAAGGGCGGGCCGGCCATCAAGGACAAGGACGGGAAGACCGTCCGGATGGGTCCTGACCTGGAATACTTCCGGTTCACATCGGAGCGGCCAGAGATCGAGGCCAAGTTCCATGAGGCCTACGGCGACAAGCCGACGCTCATCAATGCCTATATGCCCTATCCCGGCGTGGCCGAAGCCTTCGACACCTGCAAGGAGGAATGGTCGGCCGGCGGCCTCAAACACCGCTGCGACGGAGAGACCGTGTGCCTCTGGCTCGGGTCGGATGGCAAGTACCACACGACACCTATGGCCTGCAAGGGCGGTTGTGACGAGGTGGGTCGCCTGTCACTCATCATTCCTGAGCTCGTCAGGGCCGGATTCGTCGGCTTCGTCGCACTAGAGACGCACGGCCTGCACGACCTGATGAGCATTCAGGCTAGTCTGATGGCCGCGTGCGATGCGCGGCTGGGCAATCCGCTGGGACTCCGTGGCATTCCCTGGATCATTCGCAGGGTCAAGCAGATGGTCAGCACGCCAGGACCCAACGGCAAACGCATCCGGCGCGAAAAGTGGTTGGTCAAGATCGAGCCGTGTGCCGATTGGGTGCAACTCCAGATTCAAACAGAGCACAATGCGACGATGCTGCTGCCGGCGGGCCGACCGCTTCCGACAGACGACGACACAATTGAGATCGACAGGGAAACCGGCGAGATCATCGACACCACGGCGCGCGAAGTTGAGGCCACGCCAGCAGCACAACCAGTGACCGCCGCCACGCCGACCGTCGAGGCGTTCCCCGCGAAAGCGCCTCCAGCCCCAACACCATCGGCACCACAAGCACCCGTCCTGTTTGAAGGCCCGGTCCCGGCGGACGTGGTAAGCGCCGGCGAGAAGGCCGAGACCGCCTACCGCATCTGGATGGCGAGGTTGCACAAGGTGACAGATGGCGCGGCACTCAAGGTCGTTTGGGAAACCATCTTCCGAGTCCAGAACGAGCTGGGCGACGTCGTGTTTCAGGCGTTGGCCGGGGAGAAAGACCTGCTCAAAGAAGACCTCGCAGCCAGGGCGAAGCGGGAGGCGGCGGTATGAGCGAGGGTATCATCGGACTCAGCCTGCTGTCTCTCCGACGGGCACTCTGCGAGGCGCAGATTGACCTCCGACGGCTGGAACATCTGGAGAAGGCCTGCCGCGCATGGGCCGAGGACCGCGTGATCGTGGCGGCTGGCGGCGCGGGTAAACTCGGCAGCAACGAGACGGAACGACAACGCACGTTGACGCTCGGGCTTGACGGTGATAGCGCCTGGCAGTTGTTTCGGGGACAACTGGAGTGCCAGCAAGTCGCCGTTATGCGTCTGCAAACCGAGCTTGACATCCGGCTCGACGGACGGATCGACGCGCAGATCGCCGTCCGTGATAGGCTGGCACGGGCTCTGGAGCACCAGAACATCTCGATCTCGCTGGACACGGACCCCGAGGAGGCGCTGGAGGGCTTCGACGCTGTGCAGGACGAGATCGCTGTGCAGCAATCGTTTGCGGCATTGCCGGATGCAGCCCATTGCATCCGTCATTGAGGATGAATCTGTGCTGAGTCCACAAGCCAGAGCAGAGGCCGTCCTAGAGCAAGCCGCGGGGTGGGCCATCAGCAACGACGAGGGCTAGCGCCCGAGCCGGGCGGGAGCAGCGAGCGGCAACCCCGACGCCGAGGCCGTCCAGTAGGCGGTCTCCCCGCCCGGCTCACAAACCACTTGACAGCGACGGCGAACCTGCTATAATCAAGGTGTCGGCCAAGACAGAAGGAAACAGCTCACAATGATAGCGAATCATCGAACCACAGGGTTCTGGGCAATGGTCCCGGTCCGATCCCGGAGTGGGCGGTTTCCTGTCTTGGCCGACGGGGAGCTGTCAGGGGATCGGTTCGGGACCATTGCCTTTTCCAGTGCAAGCCTCAGCAGATAGCGGCTGAGGCTTTCTCTATTTTCGGCAGACGGAGGGAGCCTAACATGGCAGAGCAGGATACGCTCACGATCAAGTCCGGCCAGCATCGCGTCACGATCAAGCTCGACGACCTCAACTACCGCGTACCCTCACTGAGCGAGTTCGGCCCACCGGACGACGAGGAGGACTACATGCCCGCGAGCGGGCTCAGGGTCATAGCACAGCGGCTGATAGCAGACTGCCCGGAGCTTGGCCACCTCAGTACGCTAGAGGTCGCGTATTTGTGGAAGAGGGAGGGCGGAGAGAGCCACGGCCAGGCCAGGTTCGGGGCTTGCCAGAAGGCCAGCGGTCTGGTCAAGCACTTCTCGGAGGCCGTCTGGGTTATCTGGCTGGCAGCCGACCACGCCCGCATTATGTTTCTCACCAGTCAGCAGGTCGAAGCCGCGTTGTATCACGAGCTTCTGCACGCCGGCCAGAAGATGACCGACAAGGGCGAGATGGTCAACGCGATCCAGGACCACGACGTCGAGATGTTCCACCGCGAAGTCGAGCGCTATGGGGCATGGCGGTCGAACCTCACGGATGCGGCTAGGACGTTCCGGCAACTGGAGTTGTTCACTCAGACGGCCGAGCCGCTAGCACAAATGACTCAAGACTCACCCCTGCGGCCTCACGACCCCTTGCCGGCGACGGCCGCGTAGGGCGCAGTTCCGATTTTGGGTCCACACTGGAGGCCAGCGAATGACGGCGATCCACGGCCCGCCGATCGACCTGCATGCGAAGATCGAGGAACTACGGCACCAGACGCTTGACTGGCAGTATCGAGTCCACGCCTACCGCGAACACCGGAAGCGCCAGGATGCGTTCTACCACGCACGGGCTAGACGGCAGACAACACCATCGCAGGCGACTTCGCCAGGCATAGCGTTCTACATGCCCGAGCCGTCGTCCGTACCAATCCCGACCCCGACGATTCCGAAGCGCCTCCCGGTGCGACCACCAGCGCCAGCACCCAACACGATCATCAGAGGAGCTATCGACGTTGGAAGCCCCGCAGCTAACCCGTGACGGTGACGGGTTCATATTCACATGGCCGGACCTCGGCGTAGGCATCGGATTCGACATGCTTCGAGAGTCCCGCGCCGGGCTCTTGGGGGAGCTGTCCGTCGAGACGACAACGAAGATGGCCAGCGGCCAGAATGGGCATATCACCTGGGGACTGTTCAACCTCGCCGCTGTCGAGACTCGTACCCGGATGGCCGAAAGACTCGCGGAGATAACGCACGTCGGGGCCCGGGACGAGTGGTTCGGCCGCCTGGAGTATGCGTGCTACACGACGGCCAACCTGTTCCGCCGTGGGTCGGCGGTCGTGCGCGTCAAGGACGTGGCCGAGGTCGAGAGCGTACCGTACATCATCGAGCACATTCTGCCAGCTGGCCAAACGAGCATAATCTTCGGCAAGGGTGGCGGCGGGAAAGGGTGGCTCTCGAGCGCAATAAGCGTAGCAGTTGCTACGGGTAACGAGTTCTGCTACGGCTTGATTCCCACACTCAAGGCGAACGTGCTATACCTGGATTGGGAGTCTACACAAGAGGAAGCCCGCCGTCGGTTCGGGTGGCTGGCTCGCGGAGCCGGCATTACCGAGATTCCCGACGGCATCTATTATCGCAACATGACCAGGCCGCTAGAGGACGAGGCCAAGTCGGTACGCGCCGACATAAGCCGCCACAACATCGGACTGGTGATAGTTGATAGTCTCGTCCCCGCGTGTTCCGACGATCCCACCGGCGCCGATCCGGCGCGCCAGGTGATGGACGCAATGCGGTCATTTTCACCAGCAACGAGGCTAGTGATCGCGCACATGACCAAGGCGGCAGCACGCGCGGACAGTGGAGAAGCCTCCGTCTTCGGGAGTGTGTTCTTCGAGAATCTTGGTCGGTCCGTCTGGGAGCTGCGATGCTCAGACGCCAGCCAAGCCTCGATGGACCTCGCGCTTTTCCACCGTAAGGTCAATCTGGGGGCGAAGCAGCCTCCGGCAGGGTGGCGGTTGCTATGGTCTGATACCTGTCGCACCGCCAAGCTGGTTCCCATCGAGGTCGGAGATAGTCCCGATCTGGCGGCCCACGCCAGCCTCGCGTGGCGCATCCGGTCGGCCCTCCGACGTGGCAAGATGACAACTTCCGATCTAGCGGAGGAGTGTCAGTCGCAGAAAGCTACAGTCCGCGCAGAGTGTAACCGAATGAGAGACGTTGTGAATGTGAACGGGGCCGAGAAGCGCGGGCTGGAAGCAACATGGGGGTTGATAGCGAAACAAGAGGGGGCGTAGCATTTGCTACGGGTGTTACACTCAACTGCTACACCTATATGGGGGGGGTGTAGCAACACCCCACATATAGGGGGGGAAAGTGCTACGACCCAGGGCACATCGCAGACGCAATAGCTATGTCCCTGAAAGGACGGTAGCCCCGCACGGCGGGCAGGAGAGGGGAGACGATGAAACGGACGATCGCGAGCGAGGAGACGAGAGAATGAGCACGACCGTACTAGCCTGGCACTTCCTCCGAGCTGACATGAGCTCTGGCTCAGGATGGGAGTCCCCATGGACGGTTGGAGAGACGCGAACTCTGGCGGAGAGCAAACGGTTAGAGTTATGTGCGAGTGGCTATCACTACTCGCCGGCAATCTATGACGCGTTCCAATACGCGCCTGGACCAATGCTGTGTGTAGTCCAGGTGCCCGAGCCCGCAAAGCCCAAGCACTACGAAAGCACGGGCAACGAGCGCAAGGGCGTGGCGAGATGGCGCCGGCTGCTCGTCTGCAAGGACGCGACCGAAGGGCTGCGGCTGTGGGCGTGCGATTGTGCAGAGCGTGCGCTGCTACGAGAGCGAGCGCAGGGCCGAGAGGCGGATGCGCGGAGTTGGGCAGCTATCAATGTGGCGCGTCGTCACATAGCCGGGCAGGCTACAGACGGTGAACTGACTGCCGCCAGGGATGCCGCCAGTGCTGCTGCCAGTGCTGCCACCAGTGCTGTCGCCTGTGCTGCCGCCAGTGCTGCCGCCTGTGCTGTCGCCTGTGCTGCCGCCAGTGCTGCCGCCAGTGCTGCTGCCAGTGCTGCCACCGGTGCTGCCGCCTGTGCTGCCGCCTGGGATGCCGCCAGTGCTGCTGCCAGTGCTGCCACCTGGGATGCCGCCAGTGCTGCTGCCAGTGCTGCCACCAGTGCTGCCACCTGGGATGCCGCCATCGACTGGCAGAGGGTGCGCCTGGACGAGATGGTCGGGGCGACTGCGATGTTGGCTGAGGCTCAGGCGATACTGGATGCTGAGGCCGCGAGCGAGGAGGGGGGAGACGATGAAACGGACGATGAATCACAGGATGCTATTCGCGTCGGACATTGACGAGATATGCGGCTGGGAGCCGTGTCGCCAATGCCGAGAGACTCTGTGGACGCAGTTGTTGAGAATCCGTGGACGACAGCAAGCCTGGCTGGCTCGGCCTTGGTGGAGCCGCGCCTGGGACTGGATGTGGCGACGATGACCTACGACCTGGAGGCTGAGCGCAAGAGTCGATTCGCGCACGACAATTTCAACACACACTCGACGCCGGCGGACTTTCGGGAGATGTTGGAGGAGCGCAGAATGAGACGAGTGGCCAGAGTTGACACCAACCAGGCGGTGATCGTCAAGGCACTCCGGGACGCCGGGTGCCTCGTGCTCGATATTCACGCCGTTTGCCAGGGAGTGCCGGACCTGCTGGTTTTCCGTTATGGTTGGGGCGAACGGCTGCATCTGCTGGAGTGCAAATCGGCTAACGGCACGCTGACAGATGAGCAGCGAGAGTTTGGTCTGCTTTGGCCGGTCCATGTCGTGAGGACGCCACGGGAGGCATTGCAGGCTGTCGGTCTGGACGTGTTGGAAGTGCGGGACGGCGAGATGATCGGCACCACGAAGCCGCAATCCGAGCAATCCCCGCGCAATCCTGACGCAAATACCGCGCAATCCGGCGAGGAGGCGACGCGATGACACTGACGCCTGAGCAGCGAGCCGAGGCCCGCCAAATGGCGGATCAGTACAATGCTCTATTTGTCGCTCTAGCGCAGTTCAAACGGCAGACTGGCAACGTGCACCTGGCCCTATTCGACTCCGGCGCGTTGGCGGTAATTGGGCCGTTGCTCCGGGCGATTGCCGAAACGGAGAGCGAGACGTGAAGTTCGCTGAGTATTGCACTTGCGGCGCAGGGTGCAAGGGCGAAATCCGCCCAGATAGCGCTGCGAGACGGGTTCTCGACATCTTCTGGAGCCAGCACAGGGAGTTGGGCTGTGGACCTGCCACGTCACAAGACGCGGCGAATGCCAGACGGCGGGCGGAGCGTTCGTCGGAACGCGAGGAGATGGAGTTCAACAGGCGGCTGCAAGGATGAGAGGAGCGAATCATGACTGCCCCTCGTAGCCCCCTCTGCCCGAACCCCGACTGTGCGCCAGCGCAGTTGGTCGGGTTGTACGGGCTGATTCTGGTGGTGCTGGGATTCGGCATCGTCGTCGCGTTTGCGGTGGGAGTGGCCGTCGGGCTGGCGATAGGAGGCCTAACGTGATAGCTGATAGCTGGAGTGCGAGGGGGCTGGCGGTCGTACTGCTGTTGGTAGGCATCGGTGCGTGGGTACTGTGGCTGGCGCTGAGCGTGCCGCGATGAGGGTGCTCCGCGTTTTCCCACAGCGAACAACGTTCACGCCAACTGACGCTCTTTCGTTCGTGGGCGATCCGCCGCTACTCAGGCCAGAGGCGGATGTCGTGCGGGTGTCGTGCGCCTTCACCTGGGATATCACGGAGACAATGCGTTTAGTCGAAGCCTGGAAGCAACATTACAGTCTCGTCCGCTATGGCGGGCCGGCCTTTGGTGATCCGGGCGGTGGATTCGAGCCGGGCATGTTCGTCAAGCCCGGCGTCGTCCACACTTCACGCGGTTGCCCGAATCGGTGCTCGTTCTGTCTAGTGCCAGTGCGCGAGGGTCCATTGCGACTACTGCCGATCCGCGAGGGCTACATCCTGTCGGACAATAACATACTCGCCTGTCCGACAAATCACCGTCTGGCTGTGTGGCAGATGCTCGGCAAGCAACGTCGGTATGCCGTACTCTCCGGCGGCTTGCAGGCGTCTCTTGTCACCGATGAGATAGCCGACGAGTTGCGCGGTCTGCGACTCGATTCCGTATTCCTGGCAGCCGATTCAGAAGGAGCATTGAAACCGTTGGCGACGGCAATCAAGCGGCTCTCGTTCCTGCCGAGACGGAAACTGCGCTGCTACGTCCTGTGCGCCTACGATGGCGAGACGATA
>JAZDLZ010000127.1:0-2103 GCA_043801535.1 Pseudomonadota bacterium | reverse complement strand
GCACGCATGACGCGCTGCGACGCCTGCCACGAACGAAGCACAACCTGGCTGGAATCGAAAATCCCTCCCCGCTCGCACCTGCGACCACTCGACAAACCGGACGATCACAATCTGCAATTCCGGCGCGATCACGGCGAGCGCGCACGTCAAGAGGCCGCCGTATGTGCGTCCTGTCACCGCAACATGTCGTCGTCAGGCAACGACAACTGCGCCGAGTGCCACAACCAGATGCGTCCCAGCGATCACTTCTCGAGCTGGCGCGAGCTCCTCCACGGCTCGGAAGCCTCGACAGGTGGGAGTCGGTGTGCAACCTGCCATGGAGGAGAGCTCTGTGCGGCTTGCCATGCGCAGCGGCCGCGTTCTCACCAGTTCTTCGGAGCACAAGGCCACGCCGAGGCTGCTCGAGCTCGACTCCATGCCTGCATGGCTTGCCACCCATTCGAACGAGACTGCCGGAGCTGCCACCATTGACGGCGTGCGCGCTAGTGGCAGTCGGCTTGACGTTGTTCGGGGCTGGCCAGACGGCTGGCCAGACCAGCTTGGCATTTTTCCGCCAGAATGCCAGTACTGCCCCGGACTCGACACAATCCAATCAACTGCGCCTGCGGGTTCGGCGTCTTCCTTTCGCAGCCACCTTGGCGATGCGTCCTGCCTCGCAGCATCCGGCGTCCGGCACGGAGAACCGAGGCGCTGCGCTTGCTCCTGCAGCCCACTCCAGACAGCCCAACAATCAGCTGCGCTCCGGCGAATACCGCGAGCAGGAAGCAGAGAAGACCCGATTCTCGCCCATTCCGCTCGACGTTGCCGATCTGTCCCGACGGGTGATCTTCTACGTACGGTTCGGCTATGGAATGGACGAAGGCGACGTAGCCATACAAGCGGCAGCGCCGACAACCGGAACGGCAGCCGGCGCGATGGCCGAGACCGGAGCGGAAGACGGCACGAGGAGTATGCTCGCTGGCTATCGGGCAACCCGAATACTGGGGTTTGGCGACATGGCAGTGGGAACGAAGGGAGTGCTGATTCCGTCCCTCTCCACCTACCTCTCCGCCCGCTTCTTCGGCGATTCTGCTGGCCGCGCCACCTACTCGAGCGTCCCGACCGTGTTCGACGCCACCACCGAAGGACGGGCTGCCCTCGCCTATCTGGCATACGGCGAAATCGTGGGTCTGAAACAGCGTGTTCTCCAACCGTTCCGTCTCCGGGCCGGTCGCCAGGTGCGCTACTACGGTCTCTACCCTGCCCACTTTGACGGCGCCTTGCTCGCCTACGAGACGGATGTAGTCTGTGCCTCGGCCTATCTCGGTCAACGAGTGTCCCTCTTTGGTCCGGACTCTCGCTACTTCACGACCGTCAAGACCCAGGACAGCGTTGGGCTGCTCGGCGGCGCCGCAGCCCGTTTCCAGACCGCCGTCTTCGCCATGCCACTCCGCGTCAGTGCCGACTTCATCGGCCTCGAGGGAGAGCGCTACGTGCAGGCAGCCGTGACCCTCACACCGTCACCAAATACCTCGATCGCCGCGACCGGCCGCAGTCACGACGACCGGCTGGCATTCTGGCAGGCGACCGCACGTGCCCACCTTCAGGAAATCGGAGTGTTCTCCGCGCAGGTAGATCACCGTCTCGAGGCCGACTGGGGCTACGATATGAGTCCCATTGGCTCCCAGCAAGCCGCCGAATGGAGCGGACGATTTCTCAATCTGGGCAAGCTCCCTCCCAGTCTCAGAATCACCACCACTGCCTCTCTCGCGCCGTACTCGAGCTGGGATCTGATTCTCCGCGGCGTTGGCGCCTGGAGCGAATCGACCAGCGAAGCCAAGCTGTTCTCTCCGACATACTTCGAGATCAACGGTGGCACCGAGCTTCGCCTGCGCTATGGACTCTCGATCGGCGTCGACGGAGTGAGTAGACGCTACCACGATGACGACACCTCCGTGCTGCTTCCCGGAATTGGAGAAGTCGGCGGCCATCGTTCGCTGTACGGCGCAGCAGCGCGAGTACGGCATGCCCTTGGTCGACGGAGCTTGATGGGACAAATCGAAGCTTTTTTTCAGAGCCACTCGATAACGACCCCGCGCTATCCGAACGGAGCTAGCGATACTC
>JAZDLZ010000121.1:0-13169 GCA_043801535.1 Pseudomonadota bacterium | reverse complement strand
ACCGGCGCATGGCCTGCGAAGCAGTGGACCGTGCCCTCGCAATGCTCGGCGGACCCAAGGCAGGAGCCGGTCCCTGTCTCACAGCCAGTGAACCACTGCCCGGTGCTCGCGGGCTCGAGCCGCCCAACGATCGAGGAATCGCTGCGCTGGCTACTGCTCTGGAACGGCAAGGCTCCGTCGACCATGTTCTCGCCCACCACCTGGCCGCGACGTACGGCACCAGAGCAGGTGACGTGCTGCGTCACGCCACTACGAGCACAGTGACCAACCCAACCGCAGTGCCAGTTTCAATGCCAGTGCCAATACCAATGCCAAAGCCGTCTGGCGGAGCACTGCCCAGCACGACGACGACAACGACGACAACGACGAGCTGCGAACCGCGCTCGTTGCTCTCTCGTCTCGATCCCGAGTTGCCCTACGTTCTCGCCGAGGTCGACCACGCCGTCATCGACGAGCTGGCGCGCACCGTCGAGGATGTGCTCGTTCGGCGCCTGCCCCTCGCTCTGCGCGGTCGCGACCAGGGTCTCGACGCCGCCGACCTGGTGTCACGACGCATGGCTTCCCTGCTCTCCTGGTCCGAAGACACGCGTTGCCGGCAGCTGGACGCCTTCAAGGCCTACGTTGCCCATTCCCGGCGGTTCCGCGAAGCCTAGCGCTTCATGGCAGGAAAGCCAGAGGCGCGCTTGCGGTGCCGGTGGTCGCCACCAGGTGTACTGTCCATTCGCCGGCGACTACGTCGGTCTTGCCGACGCGGTGGAGCTCGACTATGGCGTAGGTGTCGTTGCTCGACAGCAGTCCGAGAGCTCCCGCGGGAACATCGTACGAACCCTTGTCTGGCACTTCACAGACGAGACGCTGTCCCGTCTCCGAGCCAATCACCCGGATCCACATCACGAAGCTCCCCTCTGTTTTCCAGCGAAGAGGAAGCGGTTTGGAACGACTGACTTTCGTTGGTGGGGTGTATTCTGCCACCGCTGGAGGTCCAGTCACAGTGCCGCCAAACGCCGGAACATCTCCTCCGGCAGCGACAATCTCGAGGACGGCTCCTGGCTCGAACAGGGCTTCGGGCAGAATCTGGGTGGGCCGGTAGCTGCTGCCCAATGCCCATAGCCGTATTGCCTTTGCCGTACCGGTGATGTCGATATTGCCAGCCACAGCATCGCCCTTGGGCTCGTCGCCGGAGTACGCGGCGCAGGCGCCGCTCCTGCCGAGAGCCTCTCCCCACAGTGCTCCGCTTTTTACGAAGATGGCACTGGCACCTTTCCCAGACTTGTCCCCATTTTGTACCCTGACCTGGCCGGCAGGTGTTATCGGCGCTGTGTCGGGCAAGGCGCTGTCGACTCTGGCGGCATCCCCGGAGTAGCTCGAATCTGGAGGAGCTCCGTCGAGAGTGCTCGAATCTGCCCCCGGCGCACCGTCGATCGTCGTGGTTGTGTCGCCACCACAAGAAGCCAGCACGAAGAAAGGCAACAAAGCCAGCCAATAGGTGTTTTTCATGGTTATCGATCCTACCGCACAGGGTTCGCTCATGGAGCAAAAGCGATCGTCATGTTCAGCATGTCGGTTCCGGGAACCAGTACCGAGGCGGCATCGAGGAAGATGCGCCACGAGCCGGCAGTCACCACCGTCTCGTTGATCCGCAAGTACCACAGAATGACGGAGGTGTTGTTGGGGGACAGCAGAGCTAGCGCCTCGGGTGCGACTACGTACGATCCGGTGTCAGGGGTCTTGCACGCCAGCTTGTCGTCTTCGTCCACGCCGACAAGCCAAATGAACATAGTGCTAGCGCCACCTGGATCCCAGCCGAGCTCGAGTGGCTCGGATCGCCGGACGACCTTCGGCGTCGTGGCGCCGGTGACCGGAACCGGAGCAACGACGCTCCCCGCGAATGCGGGAATCTCCTCGGATCCAGCAGCCACGACACTGAGCGTGTTGCCTGGCTCGAACAGGTTTCCAGGCAGGTCCTCGTCGCCCTGGACTTTGTAATACTCGTCGTTCACCACCGAGAGCTTGATCGGGCTGGCGCTCGCACCGGTGATCTCGATGTCTCCGGCAAATGCTTGACCATTGCCAGCATGGCCAGGATAGACGTCGCATCCGCCACCAGTGGCCGTGACCTCTCCCCAGCGCCGTCCATTTCTGAATACTGCCGGGGCACCACTCATGTCCATGCCCACGAACGACAGCTCGTAGATCCTGATCTCGCCCTCACCCGCTGCTGCCGCATCGATCGGCATCGCGTCGATCGGCGCCGCATCGACCGGTCGCGCATCGATCGGTCGTGCGTCGAGCGGTCGTGCATCGAGCGGTCGCGCGTCGATCGGCGCGACGTCCCTCGGCGCGACGTCCCTCGGCGGCACATCAGACCGTACGATGCCGTCGTCACAGGAGCAAAGGAAAGCCAGGGATAGTCCAACCAAAAATCGGACGATTTTCATATCTGCTGGTTCTTGCAGGGTATCGAGTGATAGTCTGTGCGCTTGCTCACGAATCAATCGAGCATTGATCCAGGCAGGTTGGGGGGGAGCTTGGTGATACGCTGCTGGACTACGGCTGGACTGTGACGGTGGCTTGACCGCCGTAGCGACCCAGCCATGCTTGCACTTCGTTGTTGTTGCCCACGCCCACGGCGATTGCCTGCCCTTTCATCCCCGGCGCGTTGCTCACCACGACGACCTCGTCGTCCTCGGAGTACCAGCTAGCGAACGGGGTGATGTCGTACTTCGAGTCGTCACTATAGGTGGCAGTGGCGGTGTAGCTCCAGGTTTCGCCAACCTTGGCGACCTTGGTGGCGGGGGTAACGACGATCGAGCTCAAGGTGTACCGGCTCACGCTCAAGCTGGCCGTGCCAGTGAAGCCACCGAACGTTGCGCTGATGGTCACGGTTCCCGACGCTCCGGTGGTGACGACCCCGACCGATCCGGCGCTGTTGCTCACCGCTGCCACCGAGGTGTTGGTCGAGCTCCACACGACCTGCTCGGTCACATCGACCTTGGAGAGATCGTCGAAGGTGGCCTCGGCCTTGTACTGATACGCCACCGAGCGGGGCAACGACTGCGATGCCGGGGTCACCGCGATCCCGGTGAGCTTCGCAGCGGTGACGGTCACCGTAGCGCTACCAGCGATCTCGCCGCTGGCAGCAGTGACCGCAGTCAGACCGGCGGTCACCCCGCGCACTACTCCCGCCAATCCAATGCCGTCGTCGATGACGGCAACCGATTCGTTCGCGGTGGTCCATTTGGCGATCTCGGTGATGTTGGCGGTCGAGCCGTCACTGTAGACTGCCAGCGCCGTGAAGCCGCGCGTTCCGCCGATTGCCAGGGTTGCCGTTCCCGGGAACACCAGGATGTCCTCGAGCAACGAGGCGGTGACCACCAGAACAGCCGTATCGTAGAAGCCCTGGTAGGTGGCGCGCACGCTACCGCTGCCTGGGTTGACGCCGGTCACGACTCCGCCAGATACGGTGGCGATGCCCGACGGGCTGACTGTCCAGGTCGCCAATCCGGTCACGTCCTGTTCGGAGCCGTCCGAGAAGGTAGCAGTGGCAGTGAACGCCTCGGTGTAGCCCCGCGCAACGGTAGCCTGATCGGGTGACACCGTCACGCCGATGATGACTGCCTGGGTAACCGTGAGAACTGCCGCTCCAGAGAAGACCGTATCCACCACTGTCAGCTCCGCCTTGATGGTGGCGATTCCTTGCACCAGAGCAGTGGCTACCCCCTGGCTTCCCGGCTCGTTCGACACCGTCGCCACCGCCGGGATCGTCGAGATCCAGGTCACCTCGGTGGTGAGGTCCTTGTCAGTGCCGTCATCGAAGACCCCAGTGGCAACGAAGGCCTGAGCGTAGCCAGCGGCGATGCTGGCACTGACCGGGGTGACGGCAATGTCGACGAGCGTGGCTCCGCTGACTTTCAAATTGGCAGTGGCGCTCACCCCGTCCAGGCTTGCGGAAATCGTGACCGGTGTGCCGCCGTCATCTTTCAGTCCAGTAGCCAAGCCATCGTCGGAAATGACGGCGACCGCCAGATTGCTCGATTCCCACGACACCTTGGCCGTCAAATCGACCTGCGATTGGTCGGAGTAGATGCCCGTCGCGGTGAACTGCTGGGTGAACCCGACCGCGATGGCAGCGTCGGCCGGTGCCACCACGATGGACTCGATGGTGGCGTTGGTCACCGTCAGGGTGGCCGAGCCGAAGATCAACGCCGACGAGGCAGTGATCGTCGCCGTCCCCGGCGCAACGCCAGTGACGAGCCCGCGGCTGCCGCTGGTGTTGGATACCGTGGCCAAGTCCGGCCTGTCCGAGGCCCAGAACACTTGAGTGGTCACGTCCGCAGTCGTGCCGTCGGAGAACTCGCCAATCGCGTTGAGCTGGATGGTCTGACCATCGGCAATAGTGCCAGTCGCCGGGCTGATCGTTATCTCCTGCAACACGGCTGGAGAAACCGTGAGCCGCGCCGACCCACCCAAGGTACTGAGGGAAGCGCTGATGTTGGCTGTTCCTGCTGCCAGGGCAGTGGCAACACCCTGGGTTCCCGGAGCGTTGGACACCGTGGCAACCCCTGGGTTGTTGCTCGTCCAGATCACCTTGGTGGTGATGTTTTGTGTGGAACCGTCGGAAAACGTACCAAGCGCGGTGAACGCCTGGGTGTAGCCAGCAGCGATCGTAGCCGCCGCCGGGTTGACCGTGATCCCAGTCAACGTGATGATGGTCACCGTCAGGCTCGCCGATCCCGAAACCCCACCAGAAGTGGCAAAAACCTGAGTGCCACCAGCCTTGACGCCCGTGGCTACTCCCTTGCTCCCAACACTGTTGGAAATGGTGGCAACGAGTGGATCGCCGGTCGACCAGGTGACCTCGGTGGTGATGTCGCGGCTAGTGTTGTCGGAGAACACGCCGATGGCATTGAAGGCGCGAGTGAAGCCGACCGGAACGCTGGCGGCCGGCGGCACCACGCTGATGCTCAGCAAGGTAATGGCAGTGACTTCCAGGGTGGCAGTACCCTCGACGGCGTCGATTCCTACTTCGCCGAGCACCGCTCTGATGGTGGATGTGCCTTTGGCATTGCCGGTGGCAACGCCTTGGCTTCCGGCTGCATTGGAGATGCTCGCCACCGTTGGCTCGCTGGAGCTCCAGATCACCTTGGTGGTGAGATCCAGGCTCGATCCGTCGGAGTAGATGCCGGTTGCCTTGAAAGCCGCCGTGTAGCCGACCGGAACCGAGGCAGTGGCTGGATCGACCTGAATCCTGTCCAGGGAGACCGGCGCCGCGACCTCGACTACTGCCGAGCCCTCGATAGTGCCGTAGGCAGCAACGATGGATGCCAATCCTTCTCCTTCGCCGGTGGCCAAGCCTTTGCTTCCAACGTCATTCGACACCGAAGCGACTACCGGGTCGGTCGACGACCAGTCTGCGTCGGCAGTGATGTCTCTGGTCGAGCCGTCGTTGAACGTGCCCATGGCAACGAACTGCTGGGTCTTGCCGGTCGTGATCTGCGCCGATGCCGGGCTCACCGAGATGAAGCGGATCTCGGCGGTGACGACCACCAGCCGGGCCTGTCCGGTCACTCCACCGAGAGTGGCGACGATGTTCGCCGCTCCTGCTGCCACGCCGGTGGCAACACCCTTGCTGACGGTGGCAATGCGGACGTCCGAGGTCGACCAGACGGCTTCGGCGGTGATGTCCTTGGTCGAACCATCGGAGAAGGCGCCAATGGCGGTGAACTTCTGGGTGAATCCGACTGCCACGCTCGGTGACGAGGGAGTGACGGTGATCGACTGCACGATGATCTCGGTCACCGTGAGGGTGGCGTTACCCGACACCGTACCGCTGGTGGCGGTAATGGTCGCCGTGCCTCTTCCCACCGCAGTAGCGAGACCTTGACTGCCCGGATCGTTCGATACCGTGGCCACCGCCCGATCGCTGCTCGCCCAGGTTACTTCCGCGCTGACGTCGCGGGTACTTCCGTCGGTGAAACGACCAGTGGCGGCGAACTTCTGGGAAAGACCGATCGTCAGCGACGCGGTGCGCGGCGCCACGCTGATCGACTGGAGCGTGGCAGCAGTGACATCGAGAATCGCATCGTCGGAAACCGTGCCACTGGTGGCAACGATGGTGACAGTTCCCCTCACCAGGCCGGTTGCCACTCCCTGGCTATTGGCGTCGTTGGAGATCTTGGCGATTGCCGGGTCGCTGCTCGACCAGACCACCTGGCTGGTAATGTCCTTGCGCGAGCCGTCCGAGAAGTATCCGGTGGCGGTGAAGCTCGTGGTGAATCCGACTGGCACGCTTCCTCGCCCCGGAGCTACTGCGATGTACTGGAGCTCACCCTCGGTGACGGTCAGACCGGCGGCACCCGATACCCCGTCGAGCGAGGCAACGATAGTAGTCTTGCCCGGAGCCAGTCCGGTGGCGAGTCCTTGGCTCCCCTCGTCGTTGGCAACGGTGGCAATGCGGGTATCGAGGCTGGTCCACTTCACCTGAGTCGTGATGTCCTGAGTCTTTTCGTCGGAGAACACGCCGATGGCTCTGAATGCCTGATTGAATCCGGCCGCGACCTGGGCGGCCGACGGAGTGACGGTGATCGCTTTCAGAACTGCCGGGGTGACGGTGAGGATTGCAGTGTCGCTGGCAACCGCGCCGGCGCTCGCAGTGATGGTGACCGTGCCAGCCTTCACGCCGGTGGCAACGCCGGAGCTGCCAACCAGATTGGATACCACGGCAATCGTCTCGTCGCTGGAGGACCAGATGACCTGGCCAGTGACGTCCTTGGTCGCGCCGTCGGTGAAGACCGCCCGGGCGGCAAAGGGCACGGTAAAGCCCGCCGCCACGAACCCCTCGGTCGGAGAGATCTCGATGCTCGCCAACACGGCGTCGCTGACCAGCAACCGCGCGGTGGCCGACAGCTCTCCGAGCTCGGCCGTGATCTCGGCTACTCCCGGGGCTGCAGCGCTGGCGAATCCCTTCGACTCATCGTCGTCGTTCGACACCTTGGCGACGGTCTCGTTCGAGCTCGTCCAGACTGCCTCACCGGTAACGTCGAGCATCGATCCATCCGAATAGGTAGCCATAGCCACGAAACCCTGTGCCAGACCGACCGCCAGAGTGGTGGAGCCTGGCAGTATCGCCAGCGCCTGCGGAACCGGAGCAGCCACGGTGACGACCGCCTCACCAATGGCATCGTCTTTGTCTTCGACGTAGTAGGCCTGGACAATGGCCACACCTTGCTTCGAGGTAAAGATCAATCCCTTGCTACCTTCGGCGTCGCTGACCGCGGCAACGAACGGCGACAGTGACGACCATGACGAGAGCTCGGTGACATCGGCCGTAGTACCATCGCTGTACTTGGCGGTCGCCTTGAGTTGTCGATCGAGGCCGAGCGGGATCTCGACCGTCGCGGGCTCCACCACTACCTCGAGGAGCACGGCGGGTCCGACCATGACCGTTGCCGTGCCGCTGACTTGTCCGACCGTGGCAGTGACCACGGCAGAGCCTTCCGCCACGCCAGTGACAACGCCGTCCTCGTCGACGGTGGCGATTTCCTCGCTGTCCGAGGTCCACGCTGGCTCGAGGTCATCGACGACCGTGCCGTCGCTCATGGTTCCCTTGGCGGTGAGCGGTGCGATCAGTCCGGCGGCAACGAGCAGCGGATCCGGCTCGAGAGCGATCGATACCAGAACCGCCGGTCCGACCGTCACGCCGATACTGGCGGTTATCGCCTCGAATTCGGCGGTGATGGTGGCGGTTCCTTGGGCGACGGCAGTGACTAGCCCCTTGCTGCCTTCGGCATTGCCGACCGTGGCGACATTGGTCTTGTCGAGCGAGAAGCTCGTCTTCGCCGTCACGTCCGCAGTGGAATCGTCACTGTACTTGGCGGTGGCAGTGAGCTGTTGGGTCTGGCCGAGCGCTATCTCGACGGGAGAAGGTGCCACGACGAGCTCGACCAGGGCCGGGGCGCTGCTAACCGTTATCGCAGCCTCGGCGGACAGCGCGCCCAGGATGGCCTGCACTGTCGTGCTTCCTGCTGCCAGCGCAGTCACCAGCCCGGCATCCTCCTCTTCTTCTTCTTCTTTTTCAGAAACCGGGCCGGTTTCTACGGTAGCGACCTTCTCGTCGCTCGACTTCCAGGTCACCTTATCGGTAAGGTCTTCGACCGAGTCGTCCTTGAAGGTTCCGAACGCCTTGAGTGCCTTGGTGCCGCCAATACCCAGCTCGACCGTCTCCGGCTCGATGGAGAGTGCGGCTATCCCTCCTAGTCCCACCGGAACGAGGAAGACTGTGGCGTCGCCGATGGCAGAGGGATCGGCAACGCTCTTGGCGATTACCGTCACCGTTGGATTTGCCGGCATCGTTGACGGGGCAGTGTAGAGCCCCTGCGAATCGATCGTTCCATTGGCGTCCCCACCCTCGATCGACCACTCCGCTCGCTGATCCTCGACGTTCAGGACAAATGCCTTGAACTGCCGAGTGGCGCCGATCTCGACGATGTCTTCCTCGGGATCGACTGCTACCGTCGCAGTTCCCGGCGGCACAGGATTGGCTCCCCCCCCGCAGGCGGAAAAACCGACGGGGAAAACGAACAGTGCCGCCAACGCTGCGGCCGATCGAACGATACCCAGGCTTTGAGATCCAACGGCAGAACGCATGATGCCTCCGCTCATTTCCTTTTCCATTTTTCGAAGAGTCTTTCCTTGGTTTGCGACCTTATTCCTCGAAGAGTCTTTCCTTTTCTTTGAGTACTTCGCGAATGCCCAAGCAGCTGGTTGTGGAAATATCTGGTTGCGGAAACAGCCGGCATCGGAAACAGCGGGTCGTGGAATGGATGCCGTTGCGATAGTCTAACCAGGCTGCAAGCGGCGAGCGAAATCTACTATGCATATGGCAAGAGCTCAATGCCTCGACTAACCCAGGAACGGCCACTCCTAGAGGCCTATCGAGCCGGCGAACCAGCGGCCATGGCAGAGATATACCGTCACTACGCCCCGAATCTGGCAAGGGAGCTGCGCCGGGGAATTCGCATTGACGCTGGTGACCGGATGCTGCGAGCAGAGCTAGGCGGATGGTTCGAAGTAGAGGCAATAGTGCAAGAAACTTTCGCCCGAGGATTCGCCCCCGCTGCCCGTAACTCGTACGACGGGCTTCGTCCGTTTTCGGGATTCCTCCACGGGATTGCCAGAAACGTCTTGTTGGACGAATACCGGCGGTATCGCCGAGCGCTCGGACGGTTCGTGCCACTGGACAATTGTCCAGGGCTCGACGTCAGAGCCAGCGACGGATCGCGCGTGCTGCCCGACCATCAGGCCTCGGTTAGCGAGGAGCGGGCGCTCGTCGCCGAATTCCTGGCCTCTTGCTCGGATCTCGAACGGGCGGTGTACCACGCCCGCTACGAGCACGACTTGTCTCAGGAGGCGGCCGCCGACTTCTGCCATATCACGCGCATGAAGCTCAGGCTCGCAGAACAGAAGCTGCGCTCCCGACTACTCAAATTCGCCAAGGCGCGAGGGTTCGCCGATGGATGCACGGCTCGCTCGCGAGCCCTCGGCTGTGGCGGAAAGGCGGCAACACTGCTGTGGTGACTCATCGGACAGCTCTGGGAGACATAGATCGTCTCTTTGTTCGACAAACCCTTTCCAGGTGGCGATGGCGCAGACTGCGCGTACACTTGGCCGAGTGCCTCGGTTGTCGCTCCTACTACGAGCAGGTTGTCCGTCTCGAAACTGCGCTGACCGGAAAGGACTGGCACGGTTCGTTCTGGTCTCGCGGTATCGAGAGCGAGCTCATCGGGTGCGCCACCCATTCCGGCGGCTCGGCGGATTCCGCAAGGGCAGCGCACCGCTATCTGCCGGTGGCTGTGTCGCTGGCGATGGCCGCCTTCATTTTTGTCGTCGGGGGACGTTGGGCAGGCTGGTTTGCCGAAAGCGACGATCGCGAAAGGACCGGAAGGCTCGCTTTCTCGACTGGCGAGGAGAGCGCCGGAACGAACGATCCTTCTGCCTTTCCTTCTGCCTTTCCGGCTGTCTTTCCGGGAATGCAGGCTCGCGGTCTCTCTGCTGTGCTCCCATATCCATCCTCGGCGCCCGACACCAATGCCAGCGCACGCTCGCCCAACTTGCGACCAATCTGTATCCCTCGGAATGGTCAAGCGGCTCCCAAAGGCGACGAGCCGAGCACGAAAACAGGCGTCCCCTTGAGCGTGCGTACTACCCGCTGTACCATGACCGATGACCTCGTGCTGACCTACTCACCAGGACTAGACGACCGGGGGTTTGCTTACGTATTCGTCATGGGCGTCGACGACCGCGGACTCCCTTTGTGGTACGGACCACGTCCGTTCGAGCACCAGAGCCTGCGGATTCCTGCTGGCGAGAAGGCAGACTTGCGCCGATTGCCTGGCGCCACTCGGCTCGCCGTCAATCATCGGCCAGGTCAGGTGCGGGTGTTCGCCATGCTCAGCAAGGAACCGATCACATGTGACGAAGTCGATGCCGCCATTGCCTCGCTGCGGTCGTTGAACACTGCCCCGGCGTCGGTCGCTGCCCTGCCCCTCGGCAGAGACGACGTGGCGACGGCTGTCGCGGACCTGGAGATAGTGCCATGACCGCGGCGGGTCGGGATGTGGTCGGATGGGTTGCGGGGTCGATCTGCGTCGCTGTCCTCCTCGGTAGCCTCGAGGCGGCCGCGGCCGCGGCCGACCGAGCCGGCTACGCGATCATCGTGGCCAACAACAGCAGTCTCGATTCCAACGTGAAGCCGCTCCGCTATGCCGACGACGACGGCGCCGCCTACTACGAGCTCTTCGAAAACATCGTCGAAGACGTTTCCCTGCTCGCCGTTCTCGATCTGGAAACCCAACGGCAACACCCGAATCTCGCCCAGAAGGCACTACCTCCGACTCTTCAAGCTCTGCGTGACACCTTGCAGCGAGTCAATGCTGCCATGGCCCGCGATCGGGAACGTGGCGATGCTCCGATTTTCTACTTCATCTACGCTGGCCATGGAGACGTCCTGGCGAACGGCGAAGGCTACATCAACCTCGCCGACGCGCGTTTCTCGCGGAGCGACCTTTTCCGCGAGGTCATTGCTCCGTCGCAGGCGAGCTTCAACCACATCGTCGTCGACGCCTGCAACTCGTACTATCTCGTAAACTCGCGCAACGACCGCAAGTCCAAGTCGGAGAAAAGGACCTGGCGAGACGACCGCAGCGAGCAAGATCACTCGGAGCAGGTCAGCAGATTCCTGGCGCTGGAAAGCCTGAAGCAGCACCCGAGCACCGGCGTCATTCTGTCCACGTCGAGCGCCGCCGAATCGCACGAATGGGAAGCGTACCGCGCCGGGGTCTTTTCCCACGAGCTGCGCTCCGCGCTCACCGGCGCCGCGGACGTGAACGGCGACGGCTTGCTCGAGTACTCCGAGGTGAAGGCATTCACCGCGGCGGCAAACGCCGGCATCGACGACCCGCGAGCAAGACTGCGGGTATTCGCGGCACCGCCGGCAATCGATGCCCGAGCCCCGCTAGTGGACTTGACGCAGGCCAAGTTTCCCAGTGTCCTGCTCGTTCCCGAGGTCGCCGACGGACCTCTCTACCTCGAGGACGACCGCGGCGTTCGCTATGCCGATTTCCACAGCGACGGCAAGCAACGAGTCGCGATTGCCCTCGCCGACGCGCGCTACTACTTCCTGCGCTCGGCCGATCGCGAGATCCGCATCGATACTTCGATGGCAGGTATCCATCTCGTCGCCGACGGCTGGCGGAGACACGCGGCAGCGGCCCGCGGCGCCACTGCCGAAAACTTCCGGCGTGGGCTCTTTCGCACTGCCTACGGTCCCGAGTTCTACCGAGGCTATGTGATCTCGAGCGGCGAGATCCCCGTCCAACCCCAGACTCGCTCCTGGCTCGCGGATGCCAGTCTTCTCGTGGTGCAAGATCGTCTGCCCACGAGCGATAACCGGTGGCGGCGTGCCAGCGCCATTGCTGGTTCTCTGTCGCTCGCTGCCGGTATCGGCGCCCTCACCATGGAGCTTCTCCGGCGCGACGTCTACCAAGACTACCGCAGCAAACTGGAACGAACCGGCTATGCCGACCCTGCCATTGTCAACAGTATCGACCGCCATCGCACTGGCAGGAATATCCTCATCGGAGTTACGTCGGCAGCGGTCAGCGCTGGCATTACCATCTATCTGTGGGATCGAGTCCGACTCGGAAAAGACCGGATTGCCATCGGAGTGGCCAAGGGAGGAAGCGAGACTTTCGTTAGCCTGCAAGGCAGCTTCTAGCAAGCAGCAGCCATGACCGTGAGCCGCCAAACACTCTCTGCCAGATCGCTCGTCATGCTCGGTGTCGCCAGCAGCATGATTTTCGCGTGTGGCTATGATCCGCAAGCGGACCTGGACCAGGCAGCGCTGCGGATTGTCATCGGTGGCATCGACTTCGAGACAGCCCTGCTCCGCTTGACCGCAGCAACGGCCGAAGAGCGTCGCGACCTCGCCATCCGCCCAAACGGGGAGTCGCAACTCCCCCTCTACGTTCTTTCCCTTTCTCCGGGACGGTTCGCGGTCCAGATCGAAACCCTCAACGGCGCCGGCGACATTCTCCAATGCCGGCGGGAAACCGGTGCTCGCGGCTCCGAGCAGACTCGCCTTCCGCTGGTGTTCAGGCAAGTCGATCGTCATCCCTGTGCCACCGTCGCCGGCTGCCTCGGCAACGAAGCGCTGAGCGAAGAGTGCAACGGCCTGGATGACGACTGCGACGGTACTCCCGACGACGACCTGCCCGACTTCGTCGCGGGAATCGGCGCGTGCCAATGCCGAGTCTCATCCTGCAGCGGCGGCAAGCCAGAGGAGTGTACCCCTGGCGAGCCCAGCACCGAGGAGCAGTGCAACGGCATCGACGACGATTGCGACGGCAAGCTTCCCGTCGACGAGCGCGACTACGACAAGGACGGAGTGATGACGTGCTCGCCTTGCGCGCCCGATGCGGTGGTCAAGTGCGGCGACTGCGACGACTACGCGGCCCAGCGCGCCCCTAACCTCGCCGAAATTTGCGACGGCATCGACAACGACTGCAACGGCTCGATCGATGACGAGTGTAGCTAGATCCTCGCCGAAAAGGGGTCGGAGAGAGGTGGGAGTGCGGGGCGCGCGATGCGCGGGGCGGTAGTCGAATGCGTGA
>JAZDLZ010000110.1:0-6113 GCA_043801535.1 Pseudomonadota bacterium | reverse complement strand
CAAAGACCGAGAACGGCCTGCGCTCCCTCGGGTGCCTTGTCATGTCCATCCGACCGAGACACGTCCACGTCGGGTATCGCTGACGCTCTGGTTTCGCCGCCATCGACGGGGGACCAACGAGCAACGATCACACCCGGTGCGTACAGCACTCTTGACAGCACGGATTTCTCGGGCCAATAGTCTCTCCATGCGCAGCTACATGCTCCTTGGTGTTTTGATAGTCGGAGTGGGAGTCGCCTGCTCCGGGAAAAAGTCGTCGTCATCTTCGTCGCCGGCGCAGCAACAGGCAGCGGCTCTCCCGTCGACGGTGACCGCCGATGCATCGACAGCGAACCGACAACCGCCCCCTCGACGGGTGTTGGCTCCCATCGCCGTGGACGAAGTTGGCGGCCTGCTCGTGGGTCCAGAGGGATCGCGCAACGTGAAGCCCGTGCAAAAAGCACCGATGGGAGAACGAATCGAGGCCGCGTTCTGCATGGATGCCGGCGAGGTGCCCGCTCTGGCAGAGCAACTGAAGCAGAAGCTCACGGCGGCGGGCTGGCAGGCAGTATTCACTCGAGCCAACCCCACTAACCCCGAACGGTTCGGAGTCAGCGCGCAAAAGCAGCCCTACATGTTGACTGGAGTGATTCAACGAGGGAACTGGCCAGATTGCGTGGCCGACAAAGGACAGACGTACATTGCTCTCGGCGTGCACAAGCTCGATCTCTCTGGAGTGATCACTGGTGGCCAGCCGGGCGTGGCCGGTCCCATGATTCCTCCCGGTCATCCGGCGATCCAGTACCAGCCGCCAGGAGTGCCGCCAATCCAGCCGAACATGATTCCGCAGCCAGGCCATCATCATCCAGCCGCCGGACATCCCGATCCCGCTACTGGTACCGGAGCACCTGCGCCCGCGGGTGGCGCAGCGACACCCGCCACGCCGAAGCTGTAGACCCCCACGCCTACCCGTCCTTGCGCGACCCCATTGCGCGACCTCGCGCGGCACGATCTCTGCATTGTTCTCGACCAGAGCCACAGAGCTCTCGTGAGGAGCAGTGAAAATGCCAGAGACAAGGCAGAAAGGTGCCATGACCGTTGCTGAGGCAGGACGCCGTGGCGGCGAAAAGGTCGCTGCCGAACGCGGTCACGAGTTCTACGAGGAAATCGGTCGCAAAGGTGGCGAAAAAGTAGCTTCCGAACGAGGACACGACTTCTACTCGGCGATCGGTAAGAAAGGCGGACAGATTGGCGGCCACAAGGGAGGTGAGGCGGTCAGAGATCGCTACGGTCACGAATTCTATGAGGAGATCGGTCGCAAAGGTGGACACCGAGTGCGCGACCTGATTCGGCGTGGAAAGGGCGAAGAGTAGAAGAAGCAGAGCTCCTGGCTAGAGCACCTTAGGGTTTCGCCAGGATTGCTTCGCGTTTGCGCGCCCGCGGCACACGCTGTCGGTTGCTCGCGTTGAGGGTTTCGCTATCCTCTCCCTTCTCGGGCGTGCTGGAAGGAAACGGCAACTCGAGTTGCGGATCGCCGGATTTCTCTGCCTCTCCGACGCGGATGGCACCGTCTTCGTCAAGGTAGTTCGAGCAAAAACGAGCTGCCGCCAGTCGATCCATCTTGCTGAGCTTCGCCAAGACCCGTTCAGCAAGACTCACCGAGCTCACGACTTGAACGCACGAGTCGATGAGCTCTGCCTCGATCTCCCGGACGAGATCTTCTCGCATCCGAGGCGTAACTGGGCGGTCACGGGAAATGCGAGCAAGCACGCGCAGCAGCTTTTGGCGATCGAAATCCTCACTCTCGCCGTTGCGTTTCGCCACGCGAATCTCTGGCGGTGCCACTCGTTCGTAGGTCGTGAATCGCCGCCCGCACTCGCAGCACTGACGCCGGCGGCGCACGTCGTCACCAGACCGACGCGAATCGAGCACCCTCGAATCGCGACCACAGTAGGGACATTCCACGGCAAAGCAGTCTACCATCAAGAACGGCCTTGTACGGACAAAGGTTTCGTCGGAGAGAGACCGGTTGGAACATGTGCCTGGCATGTGCAATCCCGAGTTGCAAGCAAGCATGATTTGCGCTAGCTCTGGGTGGCGACGCTCACATCGCTCTGTCAGGATCCTCGTCAAAAATGGCCCGTTACCGACCCATCGCGATGCTTTTTTCCGTGTTGGTGCCACTCTCCTGCAATTCGCCGTCGCTCCTCATCAGGAGGCCCGACAACACAGCCATAGACTATGCCGTGACGTCGATGTGGGTGGATGAGATCAGAGCCAGTGCACGCTCAGGTGATTGGCTTCTCTCCCGGTCGTTCTTTCTGGTGAGCGACGTGATCTCGACCTTCACCGCTGGTGACGGCTATAGCCACATCGCCATCTACGACGCCGACACCGCCACGGTAATCGAGGCAATTGGCGCAGACGTGCGCGAAGTTACCCTCGAGAGCTTCGTTTCTCGAACATATCACCTGTTGCTGGTAAGACCAGCCGGCCTCTCGGAGGATGAGCTTCGCGAGTCAGTGAGGAGGGCCAGGTCGGTCCTGGGCGTGAAATTCGATCAAGGCGGGGCTTTCGGCTTCGACGATCCGGACAAGCTCTATTGCTCCGAGCTGTTGGCTTGGGCAATCGGGGCGAACGAGCGTGGGCTCGATATGGGAATAGTCATAGCGCCGAGCGCCATGGCGCAGCTCGGACGAGCTATCTACTACAGCGGCAAACGCACCGATTCTCTGGTGCACGAGCTTGCCATGTCGAGGCTCCTGCTGCCAGTCTCGACGCCGCGAGCAACCAAATGGTAGGTCGAGAAATGCCAGGCATACCAAGCAAAGAGCTAGAGACGATCGAGAACCCTCATCCGAAACGCGCCTACACCGTGACGCTCGAGTGTCCAGAGTTCACCTGCCTGTGCCCCAAAACAGGTCAGCCAGACTTCGCCACCGTGCTCATCGAGTACGTGCCCGACGAGCTCTGCGTCGAGCTGAAGTCGCTCAAACAGTACCTCTGGAGCTACCGCACAGAAGGCGCCTTTCACGAAGACGTGACCAACCGAATTCTCGATGATCTGGTCGCCGTCTTGAGGCCCCGCCGATTACGAGTGGTAGTGAGATTCGCGGTTCGCGGTGGAATCAGCGCGTCGGTAGTAGCCGAGCACGGCTCGATTGCGACCTGACCTGACCGTTGCCCCATCGCCTCGACGGTCTGAAGGGCCAGCAGAGTGCGAAAACGCCGGCGACGGGGCAGCAGCAGCCGCCGCCGCCTGTCGATTTCGTAAGCTACCTAGAAAGTGAAGATCCGGTCAGCGATCTGGCGTGAGGAGTCCTCCTCGCGACCGTTACGCCGAACCGATCTTCCGAGATAGTCGCCAATGCGCATCTCCACGAATTTGCTCATTGCCAGTCCATTGGTCTCACAGTACGCCTTCAGCCGTTCATAGGCCTCGCGGCTGATTGAGACACTCCGGCGCGATTGCTTTTTGGCCATGCTTTCTGGATTAGCCCACAGGTAGAGCTTCGTCAAGAGCAGAATACAACTGGTTGGGGTATTAGCAGATCCCGTGTGATTTCCAAGCGCCCGTAGGCCAAGCACACGGCAGCCAACGACGTCATCAATCTGGCCAAGCAAGTCGTCCTCGATTGCACCGACGACACGATCGCCTGCAAGGCAAAGCTCCAGCCGCTGTACGAGATTTCCGACAACACCAGCCGGCGACTTCTGGGCACCCCTGGGGAGGGGGACGCATTCCTTGACAGATCTCGAAGCTACGCCTAGAGTTCCCTGCTCCATGCGTTTGTACAGCGCCAAAATCCCGGTAATCGCAACGGAAGTCGTTCGCACGCTCGTTGATGCTGGAGACATCGAGGTGGGAGTGGTGGCCGAGGTCGAGATGGACGTGGCGGCAGTGCTCAAGGAGTATGTCCGGCTTGACCGCGAGCTCACTGACAAAGCCAAGGACATTGTCGAAAGGCGTCGTCTTGGCTATGACCAGTTTGGACGGACCAAGCGTGCCTTGGCCGAAGAGAAAGAATTCGGTCTGGGCGAGGAAGCGGTGTCCTGGATCATCACCCAGCTCCTCGAGACTTTCATGCACAGCGCCAACGTCGAGGAAGTCTATGCCGACGATGCCACGCTGCGCCGGCGGTTGCGCGACGTCCTCAAGAAGCACATGGCGGTAGACGAGGAGATCGATGCCGAGGTGAGGCGCCGCATCAAGAACCTGCAAGAAGGCACTGATAGTTGGGATGTCGAATACAACCGGGTGATGCAGCAGATTCGCGAAAAGCACGGTCTCAAAGAGTAGGGACCGCCAGCAGCGTGTTGACCAGCCTGCACCCTCATGCGAGAATCCCATTGCTTTGACTACGCTTCCGCTCGTCGTAGCCATCACAATCGCCGTTGTTGCGCTGGCAACCACTCTCCTTGGTCGGTCCAGGCTCTGGACTGCCCGCGAGGAGTGCGCGCGCTGGCAAGGTGAGGCAGCGAAACTGCGCGCCAAACTGTCCGCGCTCGAGGCAACTGTCCGCGAGCGTCTGGAACCCAATGTCATCCAGGTTGACGATGCCTTGCATGCGCTACAGCAGGCTTCCCAAGGACGGGATGAGCTGCGGGCATTTCTCGCTTCTATCGTCGACGAGCTCGAGCGGCTGCTGCACGCCAGCCTCAAGGACGAGGGACTCGGCTCGTTGGCAATGGGTGGCAAGAACGGCAGTGAGGTTGGTCCCCGAGTGGGAGCTTTGATAGACGAACAGGCGCAGAGGGTACGGGCGCTCATCGCTCAATCCGATTCGCTGTCTGGCTCGGCGGAACACGCGGTGGTTGCCGCCGATGGAACGCTGGTAGCGTTCCACCGAATCGAGGACGGCCTGGCGGCATTGACCACCGCCGCAGTGGAGGCTGCCCGGGCAAGCGGACAGATGAACGACATGCTGCAACGGGTACAGAGCAGCACTGGAGAGAGCACCCACATATCGTCGAAAGTGTCGTCCGAGGCCGAGCGTGGCTATCGAGCAGTGCACAAGACCCTCGACGAGATCGAACGAATCCGCGGCCTCACCCAGGTCGCCCGAACCAGAATAGACGCGCTGGGCAACAAGGTCATTGGCATTGGCGACGTGGTGCGGGTAATCCAGGAAATCGCCGAAAAAACCAACCTCCTGGCGCTCAATGCCTCGATTATTGCCGCACAAGCTGGCGAGCACGGACGCGGCTTTGCCGTTGTCGCCCAGGAAATCAAATCGCTCGCCCAGAAGACCGCCAGCTCGACCAAGCAGATCGGAGAGCAGATCCGCGGAGTACAAGAAGAGAGCGAACGGGCAATGGAGGCGATGGCGCAAGGAGTCCTGGCAGTTGCCGAGGGATTCCAGGTAGCGTTGGGTGCAGGCGATGCCCTTGGAGAGATCCGCCAGAGCGCCCGCACTGCCTTGAAGCGAATGCAGATGATCTCCCGCGGCGTCGACGAACAAGCCAAGGCGTCCCTGCGAGTCGTGGAGGCGGCTGGCCATCTGGCGAGTCGCGCGACTTCCTTGTCTCTGTCGGTCAAGGAAGAGGCGTTCTGGGAACGGATACGGGAATCAGCGCAGTCGATCGCCGTCATCGGCAGCAAGATTGCCAGGTTGGCCCACGATCAGCTCGATTGCGGCCAGCTCATGGGCGAATCAGTGGCGGACATGCAGGTCGCTTCGACGGATGCCCAGCGTTCGCTGCGAGAGATCGTTCGCAATCTGGGCAAGCTGACGCAGGCTTGGGCACAGCTTCAGTCGGCAGACAGCGCTTCCTCGACTCGCATCGGGCTGTCGACGGAGGCTGCCGCCAAGCTGCGGCACGCTATCGAGCAGCTCGGCTCCTGAGTCGCAAGTCGCCGCGCAAGAATAGCGGGTGTGTCCCGGAGAGTCGACGGCGATTGCTCGATCGACGGTGGCCAACCGATTGATTTGATCCGGGATTCCGGCCGCCTATTCAGGTGCGAGCCGTACCGGGGGGGATGTTCCAGTTCCTGGTTCCTTGTCCCTTGTCCCTAGTTCCTTGTCCCTAGTTCCTTGTTCCCTTCGTCGTCGTCGGAATTGAACAAGGAACTAGGAACAAGGGACAGGGGACCGAGAACGGCTAGCCCGTTGACCGATCGGGACACACCCAGA
>JAZDLZ010000105.1:0-3502 GCA_043801535.1 Pseudomonadota bacterium | reverse complement strand
GGCGCAACTTCGCCAACAAGATATGGAACGCCTCCCGCTTCGCCTTGATGAATCTGGCCGGTTTCGATCCCGATCGTTTCGTCGACCTATTGCAGGAAAACCAGGGTGAGGGCAATCAAAATCAAGGCAAGGCCAGCCTGGCGCTCGTCGATCGGTGGATCCTCGCCCGCCTGCAACGGACGATCGGCGAAGTAAACGATTCCCTCGAGTCGTTCAGAATCAACGACGCGGCCCAGGCAATCTATCGATTCATCTGGAGCGAGCTCTGCGACTGGTACATCGAGCTGGTCAAGAGTGACCTCTATGCCGACGGTGGCCAGGGGACGGAACCGGAGAGCGCCGCCCAGCGTCGTCGTCTCGCCCAGGGAACGCTAGCTCACGTGCTCGAAGCAGCCCTTCGTCTCCTTCATCCTTTCATGCCCTTCGTGACCGAGGAGATCTGGCAGCAGCTTCCCAAACCCACCGGTGCCGCGGGTTCGATCATGGTCACCCTCTATCCGTCTCCGGACAGAGGCTTGGTCGACGACGAGGCAGAGGCGCAGATGAATCTGGTGATGGACGTGGCAGTGGCGATCCGTGGGATTCGCGCCGAATACCGAGTGCCGCCGGCAGAAAAGGTCCGAGCAATCGTCAGTATTTCCGATGATGCCAGGCGCTGTGCCCTCGCCGAGAGCGCCGCGCTCGTCGAGCGGGCGGCACGTGCCAGCCTCGAGATCGTGGCATCGTCCGCCGGCTGTGCCCGTCTTGCCGCCAAGATGATCGTTGGCGGCGACGTCGAAGTGTTGGTGCCTTTGGAGGGGATAGTCGACGTGGCAGCAGAGCGAGCGCGGCTGGTCAAGGATGCGGGCAAAGTCGAGAAGGACATCCAGATCTCCTCGCGCAAGCTGGAGAATCCTGCGTTCGTGGAGAGGGCGCCGGCCGACGTGGTCGAGAACGAGCGAGCCCGCCTCGAGGAGCTTCGGGCGCGGCTGGTCAAGCTCGAAGAGGCACGTCGAGCGCTGCAAACAGAAGCCTGATTCCTCAAGCACCTGTTCGGTGGTTCCGGCTTTGCCAACCTGGGCTCCTGCGAATCACGGCGACCTGGGCGTCGGCGTGAAACGAGCTGCGAACGAGCGGTCCAGCTTCGACGTGGGCGAAGCCCATTCCTTTCGCGTCCTCGGAAAGGAGGCTGAATTCCTCGGGGGGGACATAGCGGTCGACCTCGAGGTGGTGGGCTGATGGCCGCAGGTACTGGCCGAGCGTTACGATATCCACTCCAGCGGAACGCGCGTCGGCAAGAGTCTGGCGCACTTCGCCTTGGGTTTCGCCCAAGCCCAGCATCAAGCCAGTCTTGGTGATTGCTCCTCGACGCTTGGCATGTTCGAGAACGTTGCAGGATCGCTGGTAGCTGGCGCCGGAGCGAACCAGGGGAGCTAGCCGCGAGACGGTCTCGAGGTTGTGGGCGAACACTGCTGGCGCAGCCTCGAGAACGGTATCGATGGACAGGTGGCTACCCCCGAAATCGCTGGTAAGCGCTTCGACGATCAAGGCAGGCGAGCGAGCCTTGATTTCCCGAATCGTGCTGGCCCAGTGAGCGGCGCCGCCGTCGGGGAGGTCGTCGCGGGTCACGCAGGTGATGACCGCGTATTCGAGGCCCAGCTCGGCGAGCATGGTGGCGACCCGTTGCGGCTCGTCGGGATCTGGAGGCGCAGGGCGTCCGGCCTGCACGTCGCAGAATCGGCACGAGCGAGTGCAGACGTTGCCGAGAATCATTACGGTCAGGGCTTTCCTGCTCCAGCAGTCGCCGATGTTGGGGCACGAGGCTGATTCGCACACCGTGTTGAGACCGAGCGAGTGAACCAGCCCGCGGACGGCAAAGAAGCGCGGGCCTGCCGGCAAACGAGTCTTGAGCCACTGCGGGCGGCGCTGATTCCGTGATGCCATGTTGCTAGTTGCTTTCCTGCCGTAGGAGGATACCCGGACGAAACCTACACCATCTCGGTGAGAGAACAGAGGTCAAAGTGCGAGCATGACCGGCTTGGCGACGAACGCTGCCACGACGCCCAGATAGCGTGACCCGGCCGCGCCGTCGACGGCACGATGATCGCACGACAAGGTGAGCCCCACTCGCTGCCCGGCGATGACCTGGCCATTGGCATCGATTGCCGGTGCTTTTCTGACCGCACCGACTGCCAGGATAGCGGCTTCGGGAGGATTCACTACGGCGTAGAAACTGTCGATGCCGTACATTCCCAGGTTCGATACCGTGAACGTCGAGCCGGTCATTTCCTCCGAGGCCAATCGGCGCGAACGTGCTCTTGCCACGAGATCGCGGGTCGTGCTGGCAATCGCTGCCAGTCCCTTGATATCGGCATCGTGCACGACCACCGTTGTCAGGCCATCTTCGACGGCGACAGCCACGCCGATATTGACGTGACCGTGGCTACGGATTCGATCGCCAAGGAAGGAGACGTTCAATTCGGGAACCTGCCGCAGACCGAGGGCCGCAATCTTGACGAACACGTCGTTGAGCGAAATGTTGGCGCCTGACTGTCCTTGCAGGGAGTCGTAGAAGCGCATCAGGGCGCCGGCATTGCAGTCGAGCGAGAGATAGAAGTGCGGGATCTCTTGTTTGGCGGCGAGCAGGCGCCGGGCGATGGTCTTTCGCATCGGCGAGAGCGTTCGATCGGTAAACTCCTCGACGTGAGCCTCTGGCGGTGTCATTGGCGTCGACCTTGGCGCCGGCGCTGGTGCCGGCATTGGCGCTCGTCGGCTGTCAATGGCGGCGCGGACGTCTCGTTCGACGACACGACCGTCCGGCCCCGTTCCCTTGAGTGTGCCCAAGTCGATGCCGTGCTCTGCTGCCAAGGTCCGGGCGAGTGGTGAAGCCAGAATCCGTCGGGCGGCTCTCGGTGGCTGGGTAGCCTCGCTCACGGCAGCTTCGGGAGGGACAGGCTTGGGGAGGCCGGGCCCGGGAGGAGCAATCTCGGGAGCGGCAGCCTCGGGAGGCTGCTCGGTAGTGACGGCCGATGGCGGCGGTGTCGTTGGCGCTGGCTCTCGGGCGGTCGGTTGGATTGCCGCCGGTCGCGACGCTTCCGCGCCTTCGGCGCTGCTCACTATCCTGGCTCGAGCCTGCTCCAAGAGCAGGGCGATGTCTTCCTCCGGTTTTCCGACGACCGCGACCGGAGCGCCCAGCTTGACCGTATCGCCTTCGTTCACCAATTGCTCCAAGAGGAATCCATCTTCCTCGGCGACGAAGTCCATGTTCGCCTTGTCCGTTTCGACTTCGGCAATGGTGTCTCCGCGAGAAACGTGCTCGCCCTTCTTCTTGGCCCAGCGAGTGATGACCCCTTCTTCCATCGTCGGAGACAGTTGAGGCAACTCGACAATCCTTGCCATTGCTCACCTCTCGCTTGCGCCCTTGCCGGTTCGTTGGCTCTTTGGGGATGGGCAGCACGCGTCCTGGCGAAGGATTTGGGGCAGTGCTCGAGTTTTGCAAGGGGGGGGGGGGGGGAAGACAGCG
>JAZDLZ010000034.1:0-4277 GCA_043801535.1 Pseudomonadota bacterium | reverse complement strand
ACCTTCATGGTCTCGGCGTCGAGGTCGGGTCTGATGTCGACGGCGAGAGCGACTGGGCCGGGAGCAGCGAGCATGCGCGGCAAGACCGCCTCGTCGAATAGCACGTCACCATCGACTTGCAGAACCTCGTCGTCTCCGTCTCCGCAAGCCTCTAGCCCGAGCTGAAGCGAAAAGAAGTTGTTCCATTCCTCCCAATGCGGATTGAAGACGGTTCGGCAACCGAGCCCGGCTCGCCCCAGATGCTCGGCAATGAGACTGCTGCGATAGCCACAGACGACCAGTACGTTGTCGTCTTTGATTCCGACGCGGGCCAGCTGCCCTATGCTGCGCTCCAGCAAGGAAGCTCCGCCGACCTCTACGAGCGGTTTGGGTTTTTCCTCGGTAAGAGGACCGAGGCGGGTACCTCTACCGGCGGCAAGGATTACAGCTTTCATTGCTCTCCGATACATCCAAGTACAGCCGCCTGCAAGCCTGCAACTGGTGCGCGGATGTTCAGATTCGACCACGCACCCGGCCGATTCACGACATTGCACCTACCCCGATCGTTGGGAGATAGTCCAGCCGATGAGCCACCTCGAACGTCTGCGAGCAGCGCGAGCATTCATCCTCGACATGGACGGAACTCTGTACGTTGACGAACAACCGCTGCCCGGCGCGCAAAAACTGCTCGGCGAGCTCGCAGCTCGCGGCATCCCTCACCTGTTTCTCACCAACAATTCGTCACGGCGCGCCAGCGAGTACCAAGCGCGCCTCGAACGGATGCAAATCCCGGCCAAACGCGAGCAAGTCCTGACCAGCGGCGACGCCACGATCAGCCATCTTCTCGAAGAAACGCCCTATCGCTCGGCCTACCTGCTTGGCACTCCTGCCCTCGAGGAGGAATTCCGTCAGGCCGGGATTGCGCTCGACCGCCCGGATCCAGAGTGTGTCGTAGTCGGCTTCGACCAGACTCTCACCTATGCCAAGCTCAGACACGCCTGCCGCCTGCTGTTCGCCGGCAAACCTTTCTATGCAACCCATCCCGACAAGACGTGCATCACCAAGGACGGGCTCATTCCCGATATCGCGGCAATAACCGCAGCCCTCGAGACAGTCACCGGCCGGCAACCAAAGATAGTCGGCAAACCGTATCCGGAGATTGCCCGCGAGGCACTGCGCAAGCTCGGCGCCGTTCCTGCCGGCACGGTCTTCATCGGTGACCAACTCGACACTGACATGCAGATGGCAAAGGCCAGCGACCTCCTGGGAATCCTGGTGCTCTCCGGGGAAACCAAGCGCGCTGCAGTCGATGCGCTCCTGCCCGATCAACGTCCGCCCCTGGTGGCGGAAAACGTCGCCGAAGTCGTTCGTTGGCTAGGCTGGTAGGCTGGTGGGCTGACTGGTCTAGGACGCAAACGACCCAAGCCCCGCCACGGCCCGGGCATAGTCCGCAGGATCATCCACCTCGTACCAGCCGATGCCGCTGATATCGCAAGTGGTCACCTGCTCGCCGTCGTCGGCCAGCCGCTGCAAGACCTGCTCGACGGTGGCCGGGTCTCCGTGTTGCCGGGCGGTAGCGGCTACCGCGATCTGGTAACGGGCGAGCTTCTCCTCGGGAACAAAGGTCATCCCAACGTAGCCGCACTGGTATTCGGCCAGCGTCTTGGCAATCCGCACGACCCGCTTGTCTTGCTCGCCTCCGCCACTCCTCGCTTCCCCTACTTCCCCTACTTCCCCTAGCTCGATCTTCATGTCGTCGGGACCAAGAGCTCGGTCATAGTCACAGCAGGCTGCTATTCTGTTGCCAGCGAACGCTTGGCTGACTCGCAGGGCAACGGGACGCGGGTAGATGTGATCTATGTTCATCAGCAAGAAGGAACCCGTGATCCAAGGCAAGGCCGTCTCCAACGTACGCAGATTGCCAAGCCGATACTCCGGATTCTCGAGCAAACGAACTGCTGGTCTGGATGCCCTCTCCAACTGCTCCGAGAGCAGCGCGAAACCGAATCCTCCGACGACGATGCGTTCCTCGGCATCCAGCGCCTCGGCATAGTCGAGCGCGCGCTCGAGGAGCGTTCGCCCGGCAACCGAGAGCAGTGCCTTGGGTCGGCCACCATTGAGAGTGCCGAGCCGAGTACCCATGCCAGCAGCCAGCAGGACAACTTGTCGCAGACGCGCCGCCATGATGCTAGCAACCAAGCAGGGAGACGAGCTCGCCAAGCGTGTCAACGCGGAGAACGTCCGGTACGACGCGGCGAAACTGCTCCGCCGAAAAAGTCCCGAGCCGCGCGACAAACCGGACGTTGGAGACTTGCGCCAGCTTCGCGTCGGCCAACGAGTCCCCCACGAAAACGATGTCGGTCCGGGTCAAGCCGAACACTCGGCAGGCATGGATGAAATGAGGCTCCCCTTTTGCGAGCCCATTGCCAAAGCCCATTGCCAAGTCCAGGGCAACCGGACACTTGCTGACGAATCGATCGACCTGCACCTGAAAGTTGTTGGAGGATACCGCCACCTTCAGTCCCGCCGTCGAAAGCCTTGCCAACGCCTCGGTCGTGTCTGCCGACGGCACCACGTCGACGGTGGCCTCGACCTTGCGTGCCTCGAAATCACTGGCGGCGAGCGCGTTGCGCGGATCGCCGGGAAATATCTCTTCGAGTTGGCGGAAAAATGGAATTCCACTCGTCTGCAGGTAGCGACGCCGGGCAATCGCCGCCTGGACTCCGTGATGTCTGGCCATCACGCCGGCAGCCACGTCGGCGAATACCTGCATGGTGTCGACGAGAGTACCGTCGAGGTCGAAAAGGACGGCCCGGGTAGTCTGCGCCGTGCGTTGAGCTGGCTCTGCTGCTCCGTATCTCATGAAGTTGTCGAATCCTCTTTGAACGTCAGTACAGTGTCAAGGGACAAAAATACAATGCAATGCGCGCGCCATGTTTGTGCAACCCGCGCGCCGTGATAGAGTAGGCAAATGCGGCTCCCTTTGGGCGCTGCGTCGGTTGCAGCGTTGCTCGTTTGCATGGTTGCAGTATCGTCGCCAGTGCAGGCCCAAGCTGCGCCCGCGCGGTCACCGCAGCAACCCTCGACAGCTTCGGCTTCGGCTTCGGGCAGGCGTACCTCCGTCGCGGCGGTGGTATTGCCCTGTCGAGGGGAGGACACCGTTGCCATGGAGTCGCTCGCCAACCGCGTTGCTGTCTCGCTAGCCAGGCGACTTCGCGGAACCAGCGAATCACGAATCAAGCCAGAGTCGCTCGACGTCTCGCTGGCGCTGCGTCGCGGCCAGCACCTGGCCGAGAGCGGTCGCCTCGACGAATCAGCGAGCGTGCTGGATTCCGCGCTCGAGGACGGCGCGGAGCGACCATACCTCGTCAACGATCCGGCCGGCTTTATCACTGCTCACCTTACCCGAGCCATGATAGCCATTGCCCGGGGCGAGCACTCGCGTGCCGAACGGTTGCTCGAGCGCGCCCTTTCCTACGAGCCTGCCCTTTCCCTCCAGCCCACAGAGAACACCCCGAGCCTCCACGCGGCGCTCGAGAGGGTTCGCGGCCGGCTGGAGTCGCCTTCCGAGCTCGAGGCTGCGCACACTGGCACAGCCTGCGATCTTGCCGACGTCGTCGTGGTCATCCGGCTGCTCGAGGTAGACGACGATCGCCGTCGCTCGACTCTCGAGCTCGTTCGTTTCGACGGCGGCCAGCCAGTGGCCCAGGTACGTGGCAGCCTGACGTCCAATGCCGAGGAGTTGGCCAGGCTCCTGGCCGACCCCAGCTCGGCGGATGCCCGCGCCCGCCAGCCGGCGCGATCAGCACGTCTTGGGCTCGCCGAATCCGGATCTGCCGCCGAGCAACGATCCTCACGCGATCGACGCCGGTGGTGGCTCGGTGCGCTCGCCGGAGCTGGACTCGCGGTCGCCGGTGTCGGCGGCGGACTAGCCTATTCCGTCGACGACGACTACCAACGCCTGCGCGATAGCTGCGGAGTCACCCAGAGCTGCCCGCCCTCGAGCTACGAGGGGCTGCGCCGGCGCGAAATGCTTGGCTATGGGCTCGCCACGGTCGGCGGGCTCGTGGCTGCCGGCACCATGACCTGGTGGCTCGTATCGCCATCGAGCTCGCGCTCGCGCTCGCCGCACGACCGCTCTGGCCAGGTATGGTTACAGGTGTTACCGAACGCGCTCGTCCTCGGAGGCGAGCTGTGAACGTCAAGTGCCGCCGGGCACGACAGTCTGTTTCGCGCTTCCGGGGTGTGGCGCTCGGCACGATCGGCGCGACCATGGTCCTCGTCGCCGGGATCGGCGG
>JAZDLZ010000181.1:0-3704 GCA_043801535.1 Pseudomonadota bacterium | reverse complement strand
CAGCGAGTGCGGGTGCACCGAGCTCGTCTGCACTGGTGACGAGACTACCCCGGGCGACTGTGTCTCGGCAGCGCCGTGGGAAGCCGAGCCGAACGACCTCGCCACTTCGGCTGGCGCGCTCGCGGTCGGAGTCGAGGCGGCCGGCCGTCTCGATTCGGTGGGCGACGCGGACCTCTACGCGCTCCCCGTGAGCGCCGGCGTTCCGGTTCGCATCGAGACGCTCGGCTTCTGCGCCGACGTCGTAGACACCGCCTTGGATCTCATCGACCTCGACGGGATGACCCGACTGGCAGCCAACGACGACGCCGATGCCGCGACGACGCTGTCGCGGATCGATCGCTTCGTTCCCGAAGCTTCGGGGACCTACTACGTACGAGTTGCCGGGGTTGACAGCAGCATCGGCAACTACCGGTTGGTGGTCCGCGATCTCCGCTGCCAGCAGGACCCCGACTGCGGCTGCCCGGATCAATTCTGCGCCCGCGACGGCGACGCTCCCGGCACTTGCCAGGCGCGATCGACCGAGACGGAGCCCAACAACGCCACGTCCAGCGCCAACGCCATTGCCATTGCCATTGCCGGCGGCGGCCGGCTGGTCGGCACCGTCGAAACACCCGGCGATACCGACTTCTTCGAGGTCGAGCTCCCGGCCGGAGTCTACACTTTCGAGACCCACGACTACTGCGGCAGCACCGCGATCGACACTCAGCTAGAGCTCTTCGACACCGACGGCACTACCCGCCTCGCCTTCGACGACGATAGCGGCGCGGGACGGCAGTCGTTGCTGGCCAGCGTCACGATCTCGACCAAGGGAGTCTACTACCTCGCGGTCACTGCCTATGGCGCGGACGCCGGTGCGTACGTCCTCGAAGTCCGCTAGCTCGCGAGAATCCACCAATCCCGACCAGATCACCTCACCACAAAGGAAGCTGCAATGACCGAATCCGCCCCCCTCCGCCAAACGCCGTGGCTGCTCATCGCGCCGGCAGTATTGGCCGTGGCCTTGCTCGTTCCGATGAGTCTCCACGGCTACCGGCAATGGTGCGACCAGCGCGACGTGGACCAGGCCGTGGCCCGGCATCTGGCCCGCGCCGACAAGGCTCTCGAAGCACATGACTACCACCGGGTCGAGGTGGCGACGACGGCTGCCCTGCATCTGCGGCCCAACGATCCGGACCTCATCCGCCGCATGCGCGAGGCGCAGGTGCTCGGAATCGCCGACAACCCGGCAGCGCTGAAGGACGACGACAGCGCGTTCCTCGAGGCGGCATCCTACGCTGCCGAGGAGCTGATCGAACGAGGAGGTCCGCGCAAGGCATCCTACCTGCTCTGTGCCGGCCACCTCGCGTTGCGACGCGGAGACACCGCCAAAGCCCAAGCTGCCTACGAACAGGCGGTGGCAGCGGCGCCAACGACGGCCGCGCCCCAACTGGCGCTCGGCAATCTGTTCCAGCGCCTCGATCGCCCCCTGGAAGCCTTGACTGCCTACGAAGCGGCAGTGAAAAACGAGCCGCAGAGCCTGGTGGCGCTCAACAATGTCGGTGTCCACTACGTGAACCTCGGCCGCCACGAAGAAGGCCGCATGCACCTGGAGCGAGCGCTCGCGATCAAGGACAACGCCACCACCCGACTCAACCTCGCCAATGCCCTGGTGAGCCTGAAACGCGCCACCGAGGCGATTGCCCATCTCACTCGCGCCACCGAGTTAGCCCCGACTTCGCCCGACCTTTTCGATCGCCTCGGAGCCCTGCAATTGGCCAATGGCAAAACCGAGGAGGCAGAGAAAGCTCTCCGGCGTAGCCTCGAGTTGAAGCAGAACCCCGGCACGACCGTGACGCTTGCCCAGGCCTACCAGGCGCAGAATCGCCACGATCGCGCCGTCGAGGTGCTGGCAGCGTTGCTCAAGACCCAGCCCGACTTCACGCCCGCGACCTACGCTCTCGGAGTGTCGCTGGAGGCTCTCGGTGCCAAGGACGCCGCATTGACCGCCTTTCAGCGGGTGCTCAGACAACCAGCGGCGGATGAACGCGTGGATGCGGCGGCCCGGCAGTATGCCAAGCAAGCGATCGAACGTCTGCAGAACGTCACTCCCGGTCGCAAATAGCAAGTAGGGGCGTTCTCACGAAAGGACTCTCGTAGCCATGATTCGTATGGCCATTTCACTCCCCTTGGGCGTTCTCGTGCCGGGCGTATTCCTCCTGGGCGCGGCGACGCCGGCTGCCGCCGCTAGTGCGACACCCGGGCTTCCACGCTTGGAGCTCGGTCTGTCTATTGGCGCGGACATCCTTTCTTCCCAGCACGCTCTCATCGATACCGGCGTCAGCCAGAACCGCGAATTCGCTCGGGTCGCACCCGATTTCGGAGTGCGTCTTGGTTTCCTTCCCGTTCCCTTCTTTGGTGTCGAGCTCGAGTCCGGGCTCGCTCCCACCGACGTCGGCGCGAGGAATGCCATCCTGTACGGATTCAGCGGGAACCTGATCGGCCAGTACCCTCTCCTCGTCAGGAACCTCACTCCGTTCGCCGTTCCCGGCGGCGGCGTGCTTGGCGTTCGCTCCCAACGCAACGCAGTCGGCAATGACGTGGACGGCAGCTTCCATTGGGGAATCGGCTTGAAATACCCGGTCCTTCGCTGGGCGACGGTTCGTCTCGATCTACGTCACGTCATTTCCGACGGAACGGACGGGGCGGCGAGCCACTATGCAGCGCTGGCCAGCTTTTCGTTTCTCTTCGAGCAGGAGCCCAGAGTGCTGGACCAGGACGGTGACCGGGTCGCCGATGGTGAAGACCAATGCCGCGACAAAGCCGGGCTAGCTCCGAGCGGATGTCCGGACTTCGACAACGACGGCACCATCGATCGCGAAGACGCCTGCCCAACCGTTGCGGCGCCATCGCCCGACGGATGCCCGATCGACCGCGACCGAGACGGAGTCCCCGACGAGCAAGACCGGTGCCCGGCCGTCGCCGGAAAGACCGCGGATGGCTGCCCGGGCGACCAGGACGGGGACGAAATGACCGACGATCGCGACAAGTGTCCGACTGCAGCCGCGAAGACCGCCGACGGCTGCCCGCCAGACGCCGATCGTGACGGAGTCCCCGACGAGATCGACAAGTGTCCGATCGCAGCCGGGACTGCCCTCGACGGCTGTCCGCCCGACCAGGACGGTGACGGCAGGCCCGACAAATTCGACAAGTGTCCGACCGTCGCCGCGAAGACCGCAGACGGCTGCCCGGGAGACCAGGACGGTGACGGAGCTCTCGACGAACAAGACCAGTGCCCGAACCAACCCGAGCTCAGCAATGGCTTTCAGGACGACGACGGCTGCCCGGACGAGCTGTCGCAAGAAGTCCGCTCGGCGATCGGTATCGTCGTATTCAACGTCGGGTCGGCCCAGGTCCGGCCCGCCTTCAACGCCGCTCTCGACAAGGTCGTGACGGTCGTGCAAGCGTTTCCCGGCCTGCGCATCAAGATCCGGGGATTCACGGACAAACTAGGAAACGTGGCGCGCAACGAAGCCCTGTCGCTTCAGCGCGCGGAGGCCGTCAAGGCCTATGTCGTCGCCAAGAAGGTGGCGGCGGACCGTATCGAAGTGGAGGGAGTAGGCTCCCGTGAATCGGCAGGCATCGGCGACAAGGACCGCCGCATCGAAATAGTCATTGTCGAATAGCGATCCGCTTCTCAGGTTCTGCTGTTCTAGGGGCAACATCAG
>JAZDLZ010000001.1:0-3754 GCA_043801535.1 Pseudomonadota bacterium | reverse complement strand
CGACCTGGAGAGCTCTCGGGTGGCGAGCAGCAGCGCGTCGCCCTGGCCAGGGCGCTGCTTCTGGAGCCTCCGCTTCTTTTGGCAGACGAGCCAACTGGCAATCTCGACACTCGCACTGGTGAGGAGATTCACGAGCTGTTCTTCGAGTTGAACCGAGAGCGCGGGACCACAACGATGGTCGTAACCCACAATCGAGAACTGGCCAACCGCATGCCGCGCCGCCTCTCGATGGTGGACGGAATCATTAGTAGTGACGATGCCTAGAGCACCGAGGTTTGCCGGACTACTGGCAGTGCTAATGGCTCTCGCCGGCGACAACGCAGTTGCCGCCGACGAAGCATCCCGCACGGCGCAAAATGCGCAGGCGACGCAGGCCACGAATACCTCGCAGACTTCACCTGCGCCTGCGAGCGAGGAAGCGGCGGCGGCGCCCGGGGAGGTAGCGCCCTCGACCGGGGCAGGGAAGGGCGAGGCTAGCGACGCGGGCACGGCTGCTGCGACTACTGCGGCTGCTGCGGCTGGCACTACTGGCGCTGCCTTGCTCGTCGAGCGGATCCAGTTCCGGGGCAACCGCAAGGTCGAGGACGACGCGATGCGGGCCAACCTCGTCAGCAGAGTGGGTACTGCGTTGGATCCTGCGAAGGTACGGGACGACGTGACCGGACTCTGGAAGATGAGCTTCTTCGACGACGTCCGGGTCGAGGCCGAACAGAGCGAACGCGGCGGAATCATCCTCACCTACGTCGTCGTCGAGAAACCGTCCATTCGCAAGATCATGGTGGCAGGCAGTGACGAGCTGGGACTCGACAAGATCAACGAGGTGCTCGATCTGGAGCGTGACTCGATCCTCGATTTGAGCCGGGTCAAACGCAACGTCGAGAAGGTGCGCGACTTGTATGTCTCCAAAGGGTACTACCTTGCCTCGGTCGACTATCAAGTCCGGCCAGTGAACGAATCAGAGGTAGACGTTTGGTTGATGGTCGACGAAAGCTCGAAGGTAGTCATTCGCCGGATTTCCTTCATCGGCAACCACGAGCTGACCGAGACGGACTTGCGGTCGGTCATGGAAACCCAAGAGGGTGATTTCTTCAGCTTCATCACCGACAAGGGGACCTACCAGCAAGAGATCTTCGAACGCGATCTGGCGCTCATCACCGCCCACTACTACGACCACGGCTTCGTCAACGTGAAGCTTGGCACCCCGCGAATCACCCTTTCCCGGGACCGGCACAACATGTACATCGCCATTCCAATCGACGAAGGACCAGTCTTCCATATTGGCAAGCTCGACTTTGGCGGTGACCTGCTCGAGGACAAGAAGGAGTACTTCGCCCGCCTCGGGATGAAGGCCGGCGAAACCTTCAGCCGCACTCGACTGATGCAGGACCTCACTCGGCTCAACGACTACTACAAGGACCAGGGGTTCGCCTACGCGAACATCGCGCCTCTGACCTCGATCGACCTCGAGAAAAGGACGATCGACTTGGTCTTCGAGATCGAGAAGGGGAACAAGGTCTATTTCGAGCGAATCAACGTTCGTGGCAACAGCAAGACTCGCGACAAAGTCGTTCGGCGGGAAATGAAGATCTCCGAGGGAGAGCTCTTCAACCAGACCAATCTCGAGATCTCTCGCCGTCGGATCATGGCGCTCGGCTTCTTCGAGAAAGTCGACGTGTCCACCAGACGTGGCTCGTCGGACGAGTTCATCGAGGTCAACGTCGAAGTCGCGGAGCGAGCGACCGGATCGTTCCAGGTCGGCGCCGGCTTCTCGTCGGTGGAGAACATAATCGCTACTGCCCAGATATCCCAGAACAATTTCTGTGGCCGCGGCCAGGCCCTCACCCTCAATGCCCAGATTTCGCAGCTGCGACGGATTTTCGCTCTGCGCTTTCTCGACCCCTATTTCCTCGATACCTACTGGACGTTCGCTTTTGACATCTACAACCAGATCAGGATGTACACGACGTTTGCCCGTGAGTCGCTGGGCGGAGACCTCACCTGGGGCTATCCGCTCTCCTACGAATCTCGGGTGTTCTTGACCTACAAGCTCGAGCAAGTCGGCATTTCTTCGTCGGTGAACAGCCTTCTGTCACTCGGCGCCTCCAGCCAGGAATACAGCGAGCAACGGATCGCCAACCTGTTTCGGGGCGGATTCACTTCGTCGGTGCGCGGCTCGATCAGCTACGATTCAAGGGACAACCGGCTGTTTCCGACCCAAGGCTTCTATCACAATGCCTTCGTCGAGGTGGCAGAGTCCGTGCTGGGCTCGGAAAACGTGTTCTTTCGTTGGGGTGGTTTCTCCCGGTTCTATCGGCCGATAATCGGTCCATTCGTGTTGAAACTGAACGCCGAGGTTGGCGTGGTCACCAGCCGAAAGCCGGAAGGAGCGCCAATCAGCGAGCGTTACTTCGTCGGTGGCATCAACGATATCCGTGGTTTTCGTCCGCATACTCTCGGACCACAGATTCGCGTGCCGAGCACCCGTGACGACGCGTTGGTTCCTTTCACGCTCGGCGGCAATCTTCAGCTCATCTGGAACAGCGAGATCGAATTCCCGCTCTTGCAGAAGATGGGCGTCTCCGGCGTGGTCTTCTTCGACGCTGGCAATGCCTACAATCTCGAGCCGAAGTGGTGTAGCAGCCAGAACAGCACGTCACCGAAGTTCAATCCTTGTTTCGATTTCCCCAGCTCGATTGTCAACGGATTGCGCACTTCGGTGGGATTTGGCTTCCGTTGGTTCTCGCCACTTGGACCTCTCAGGTTCGAATGGGGAATACCCCTCGATCGCCAGCCAGGTGAAGAATCATTGGTTTTCGAGTTCACAATCGGTAATTTCTTTTAGAGTTGGCGCGGAGGCACACCAATTATGAGCAAGGCATCGAAGCTTGGAATCCTAGTCCTGGGATTGGCACTGTTTGGCGTGATCGGGGCAAAGGCAGCTGGACCGCCGGCAGCCAAGGTCGGCTACGTCGACCTGCAGCGCACTCTCAACGAAACCAAGATCGGGCGAGCGGCCAGGGATCGCCTCGAGACAGAGAAGAGCCGCAGGCAGAAGGAGATCGACGAACGTCAGAACGCGCTCAAGAAGGAAAAGGACGAGCTCGACAAGCAGCGAGTGCTGCTCAAGCCCGAGGTGCTCCGCGAGCGAGAGAAGGATTTCCAGGATCGCTACATCGCTCTGCAAGAGACTTTCATGCGCTCGCAGCAGGAGCTCGCCAAGAAGGAAGGAGAGCTCACCAGAGACATCTTCCTGCGTGCCTCGAAGATCATTGAAACCATCGCCAAGCGCGACGGGTTCACCATCATGCTGGAAAAGAACGAGAGCGCAGTCCTCTACGCCGACCCCACTACCGATATCACCGCGGAGGTGAACCGACGGCTTGACGAGGAAGGAAAGTAGTGGCCGGGGACGAGTCGCCGTCAGCCAGGCAGCAGGGCATCGACTCCTCGGAGATCCAGAAACTCATCCCACACCGCTACCCGTTCTTGCTGGTTGACCGGGTCCTCGAGCTATCGGAGGACCGCATCGTAGCGATCAAGAACGTCAGCAGCAACGAGCCTTTCTTCCAGGGACATTTCCCGGGGCGACCAGTGATGCCAGGAGTCTTGGTCGTCGAGGCTATCGCCCAGGCGAGTGTCTTGCTGGCGAGCAGCATCAGGAAGCACGCGGCAAACCCAGCAGGGGAGTCGTTCTTTCTCGCCGGGATCGACAAGGCGCAATTCCGGCGACCGGTGGTTCCCGGCGACCAGCTTG
>JAZDLZ010001088.1:0-2671 GCA_043801535.1 Pseudomonadota bacterium | reverse complement strand
CTCCTCGATCTGAATGACCAGGCCGGCAAGGATGGCAACACGGAGAGCCACGCTATCCAGATTCAGCCATTCGTCTGGCCCGTGCTCGCCACCGCCGATTGGACCAAGGCCATCCAGCGTAGGTACTCCCATTGCCGCCGTGGTATTCGCGTCGGAAGCACCACCAGTGCTCGCTTCTCCGGGCTTGAGACCTAGCTTGGCGCCGACTTCTTGGGCAGCCAGCGCCAGCCAGCCGTTGTTCGGACTCCGTTCCATCGGTCTATGGCCGCGTTTGACCCCAACGGCAACGCTGACGTCTGGAACAGTATGGCAGCGGGCGAGCCGTTCGATTTCGGCTTCGACTTCCATCAAGTCCCGTTGCCGAGGCGAGCGAGCTTCCAAGGCAACGGTGCAAGACGCCGGTACTACGTTCGTCCTTGTCCCACCATTCACGGTTCCTACGTTTACTGTGACTCCTGGCCATCGCCGGCCGAGCGCGAGCAGCGCCAGTATCTTGTGGGCGGCTTCGACAATCGCGCTTCTCCCTCTGTCAGGCTCCACGCCCGCGTGCGCTGCCCGGCCATTGATGGTGAGGCGGTATTCAGTGATTCCCTTGCGAGCCGTAATCACGTCACCATTCGCATTCGCTCCTTCGAGGACTAGCACCGCGTGGGCATTCTCGGCAAGCTCGCGGATTGTCGGTGTAGAGAATGGCGAGCCAATCTCTTCGTCGGGGTTGCAAAGAAACACGATCTCCCCGAACTGGCGATACCCAGCTTGGACCAGCGCAGCCACGGCACGAAGACCAGTGAGCAGCCCTGCTTTCATGTCCGAGACGCCCGGGCCGAATGCTCTGTTGCCGTTCACTCGGAACGGCCTTTTTGCCGCAGTGCCTTCGTCGAAAACCGTGTCGGTGTGACCACAAAGGAGGATTCGGCGTCTTCCCGAGCCTTTGAGCCGGCCAACGATCAGATCGCCAAGCTGCGCCTCACCGGCAGCCGGGCTGTGGCGCTTTCGCTCGACTTCCCATCCGCCTGCCCGGAACAGGGTCTCGCAGCGATCGACGACCCGATTGACTCCCGACGCTGTGAACGAACCGCTGTCGATGTTGACCAACGCGGCAAGCTCCGCGACAAAGTCCTGGTGTTGCGCGTCGATGATCGGGAGAAGCGCGCTGATCGAAGATTGCGAATGCGAGCTCATGTTCACCCTACGATACCAGCTACCTCGAGAAGTCAAGAGGATTCTCCGAATGTGGTCGAGGTAGAATCGAACGATTGCCAATGCTGCCAATGCTGCCATTCCCGCGAAACCAACCAACCTCCCAACCCAAGAATCGGGTCCGACCTTCTCGGCGCACCAGGGTGGTGACCGGGTTTCTCGGAGTTGTGCTTGGTTTGCTCGACGGGTGCAGCAGTACTGAGCGGTTTCCCGCAAACGATGGCAGCGTTGGCGGTGATGCTTTCCGTCCCTCGAGCGATGCCTGTGTCGCCTGCAACGATTCCGGCGTTCCCCTGTCCGACGGAGTCGGTGGCGGCGACGCGCTGCTGCCGATGACCTGGGTCGATTTCTTGGTCAGCGGATGTCCATCTCTCGAGTCGAACCCTCCCTCGTGCCGTGGCGCCGTGCCCCTTTCTCTGCGTTTCGTGGCGGTAGCGCCGCTGCCGGTCGATCGGCTGCTCTGGTCGTTCGGCGACGGGTCGGAAAGCTCGACGGACTCGTCTCCGACCCACGAGTACCGGCGTCCAGGTGAGTACACTGTTTCGCTGACTGTCGCCGGAGCCGGGGGTACCGCGCAGTCGACCAAGAAGAGCTACGTCATTGTCGATCCATCTCCGGCGGGTTGGGCGTGCATTGACAACAGCTCCTGCCAAGCCGGCCAGGAGTGTTTTTGTTCTGGCGACTCTTCCTGCCCGCCATCTCTTGGTATGGGACTGTGCGCACCGCGCTGCCTGGGTCGCATCTGCGGCGGAGCCGATAGCGTGTGCATCGAGACCGGGCTGATCGCTCCCGGTAGTCCACTTCCCGCTGGTCTTTGTCTGCGAACCTGCATTGACAGCCGCGAATGCGCTCCCTGGCACCAGTGTCGCGATCTGCGGGTGAGTGGAACGAAGGAGTGGCGGTCGGTCTGCTTTCCAGACGATCTCCTTCGCGGGGACGGTGAAGCCTGTATTGGCGAGGATCAGGTCCCGGACGATTCCCTCTGTGCGGCGAACGCCTGCGTCGACTTCGGACTGCGGGGGCTCTGTGGCACCTCCTGCCGATCATCCGAGGAGTGCCCGTCGCACGCAGCTTGTGCCACGATTACTGGTAGATCTGGCGGTCTCTGCCTTGCTCGTTGCGCCAGAGCACCGTGTACGGAGGATCCTTTGCTGGGGTGTGAATCCCCCGATCCCAACGGCGATTTCGGATTCACCGTTGAAGAAAGTCCAGATCCAGAGGGATACTGTGCGCCCAGGCGTTGTTTCGGCCCTGCTGATTGCGCGGTAGGGACGTGCAGTGACCAAGGCGGTGCATTGTTCTGTATCAAGGATTAGGAGGCTGGTCGAAACTATCTTGCCAAGATGGGACACGAGGCGCGCGGCGGGCAAGGCGCGAGGAGGGCGCATACTCTCTGTATGTAACCGACGAGCAACGCAGCCAGCCGCGATGGGTGTGATCGTTGCTCGTTGGTCCCCGTCGATGGCGGCGA
>JAZDLZ010001086.1:0-4686 GCA_043801535.1 Pseudomonadota bacterium | reverse complement strand
AGCAGGCCGATCCTGGACAGTGAAAGGATGTTTGGCAGCGTCCGAAGGTCTCGCAGGAGCATTGATCCGCACGCAGGTGTGCTGGCGGGTTTGCTGGTGGCGCAATCAGTCGGGCCGGCGGTGCTTTCTTTCACTTTGCCAGCATGCCTGCGTACCCGACGACCTTGCTATAGTCGCCGAAGGCATCTCCACTGGTGGTGTAGTCGGCAAGCTCGGCTGTGGCAGCGCCCCTGCTTCGCGCTCGGACGTAGGAGAGCATGATGGTCGCTGGAACGTAGCCGCACATCGAAATTCGCTGGTCCGTGACAGTGCGGAAGAGACCCGGAGCATCGACGTCGAGGATGCGATCGATGGCCAGCCGATCGAGCCGACGGGTCTGCTCGTCAGGCAAGTAGTGGCTCATGTCCGACGAAGCGACCACCAGCACGTCATCTGGCTCGGGTATGGCGCCCACGATCCCGGCCAGGGATTCTCCGACCATGAGAGATGCTTCCTCGGAAAGTCCGGCGATGACGAGCGGAACGATGCGAATCTCTGGCTGGCGTGCCAGGAGGAAGGGCAGCTCGACCTCGATGGCGTGCTCCCATTCGTGAGCGCGCGGATCAACGCAGGCGCCGGGAATCCCGGCGAGCATGGTCTGGGCGAGCTCTTCGTCGATCGGGACGTCGGCGCCAGGAATGCGGAAAGAACCGCCGGCGATGAGGGAGAGCGGGGCTCCTCGGCCAGTATGGTTGGGAGCCAGGACGATGACCCGCCGCGGAACCGCGACTCTTGCGAACGTCTTGCCAGCAGTTCGTCCTGAATAGACATAGCCGGCATGAGGTGCCATCAGAGCCAGCGCCGAAGAGGCGGTCGAAACATCGCCGAGATGTTTCCTTACCTCCTCGCGCAGCAGCACAGGATTGTCCGGATAGAAGCGACCGGCCACTGCCGGCATGCGGACCCTAGATGAGCCAGACATCGGGTGACATCTATACCACAACGTGAGTTGTCACCGTTCTGCCATGAAAACAACGAATTGCCAAGGCCGCCAGGCCGCCAAGTCGCCGTCGAAGTCCACGACAAGGCCAGTGGGCCGCGAGCAGCCCCGCGAGCAGATCGTATTGCCAGATCTCACCGCCTGCCTGGCACGCGAATGGCTTCCAGCCGGATTGGGACCATGCTGCGTTTTGGCGTCATCAGCGCTTACCCGCGCGAGGATTGGCACAGCCAACAGATCGTCGAGGCATGCGCTGCCCGTGGCAGCGTCGAGGTGCATGCGCCAACTGCGTTCAGTATTCGTACTGGATTCAAAGGTGCCGTCATCCTCGCGACTCAGCGCGATGTGCGGGAATGGGACGTCTGGCTGACCCCCCGCGCCCTCGGCGAGCAAGGCGATCATGAATTTCAGTGCATGGTCTATTCGGCCATAAGCGAGTTGGGAATTCCGGTCGTCAATCCAGTGTCGGCGCTCCTCGACGCTCTCGACAAGGCTCGCTGTTCGTGGCTATTGGCGCGAGCAGGAATTCCGACACCGTCGACGATCGCCGTCCAGAGCCTCGAAGAGGCGGAGATGGTGCTGCGAGAGCTGCGAGTGGCAGTGGCCAAACCGATATATGGGTCACTAGGGAAAGGTGTTGTTCGTCTGACGCGCTGGGACCGAAGCGTCAGAGCATCGCTCCAGAGTCAGCTTCGCCAGCATGGGCTAGTGTATCTGCAGAGATTCGTGCGGACGCTTGGTCGCCAACGGGACCTGCGTCTGTTCGTCGTCGGTGGCCGGGTTGTCGGAGCGATCGAGCGCCTTGGGGTCAAAGGAGAGTTCCGCACCAACATTCATCAAGGGGCAAATGCTCGACCGTACCAGCCAAGCGCTGTGCTCTCGGAGCTGGCGGTGAGGGCGACGGAAACCGTTGGGCTCGAGTACGCCGGGGTCGACGTCATCGAGGCCGAGAGCGCTGGTCCTGTCGTCATCGAGGTCAACGGGACGCCCCAGTGGCAAGGAATCTTGAGGGCCACCGGGAGCAACATGGCAGAGGAGATTGTTGGGCATGCTGCCTGGCTGGCGAGAAACCGGACGAGAAACCGGAGGAGAAAGAATGGCTGAGAAAGGGAAAGGTGATCTGACGGTCCGCGAGGCGGGCCGCCGTGGAGGTCAGAAGGGTGGCCAGACTACCAAGGAGCGGTATGGCCACGAGTTCTACGAAGAAATCGGCAGAAAAGGTGGTGAGACCGTTCGCGACACCCGCGGCCACGAGTTCTACGAGGAGATTGGCCGCAAGGGTGGTAGCAGGGTCAAACACTTGATCGAACAGGGCAAGAAAGCAGGACAGTGATTGCAGAATGATGGCAAGGTCCATATCGAGCCGACGGGGTTCTTCGGGAAGTCCTCGGCTGTATTGGGACCTGTTTGCAGGCACGGAAGGAGAAAGAGGAAATGGCCGAGAAAGAAAAGGGAGCGATGTCGGTCCGAGAAGCGGGCCGTAAGGGTGGTGAGAAAGTCCGTGACGAACGTGGACACGAGTTCTACGAGGAAATCGGCCGCAAGGGTGGCGAAACTGTGCGGGAGACTCGTGGTCACGAGTTCTACGAGGAAATCGGCCACAAAGGAGGACAGAAGGTTCGCGAGTTGATCGAGGCTGGCAAGAAGACGCTCAAGGAAAAGGAGGAGTAGTTGCGAGGTGAGGTCTCGTGCTGCTCCTAGCAGGAAGCTGACGTTGCCGTCATGGCATCGTTTTCTCGTGGACCCGTCGTGGTCATTCCTACGGTAGGGGCAGCACCAGTCTAGAGCAAGAGGAGGGGAGCGACATTGGAAGGTGGCGAAGGCTCATAGCTCCCCATAGCCAGGAGGATGAAATGGCCAGAGCCAAAGGTGGACCAAGTGTGGAGAAGGGCGCCATGACCGTTGCCGAGGCAGGGCGACGAGGTGGCCAAAAAGTCCGCGACGAGCGCGGGCATGAGTTCTACGAGGAGATTGGCCGAAAGGGTGGCCACAAGGTGCGCCAGCTAATCGAGGCAGGGAAACGAGCCGGTGGTGGTGGTGGTGGCGGCGGTGCTGGCGGCGGGACCGGCGGCGGTGGTGCTGGTGGTGGGACCAGCGGTGGTGGTGCTGGCGGCGGCGCAAGAGGTAGGCAATGAGACGGGGAGAGAAAGGCAAGATGACCGTGTCCGAGGCTGGACGAAAGGGCGGAGAAGCTGTGCGCGATACCTACGGGCATGAATTCTATGAGGAGATCGGACGGAAGGGAGGTCGCGTCGGTGGACCGAAGGTTCGTCGTCTAATCGAGGAAGGAAGAAGGCCGGTCGCTAGGAATCAGTCACCGAACGATATGCCCAGCTCACGGGCGGTCGTGAGTGAGTCGCAATCGAGCGGAACTGTTTTCATGTGCGCGATGCCTTCGGCGAGCGGTATTGCTTTGACGGTGGGTGGGTCGAGAGCCACCATCACGTTGATCCTGCCCTCGGCGAGAAAGCGGACAGCGGCAGCGCCGAACCGCAATCCAAGAAGGCGATCGAAGGTCGTTGGGCCACCACCACGTTGAAGATGGCCCAGGACCAGCGACCTCGTTTCTTTGCCAGTCCGTTCGGCAATCTCCTTGGCAACGAGCTCGCCGACCCCGCCCAGCAGTACTTCGCGTCCGTGCTCTTTCGGTCCTTTTGTTAGCATCCCCTCGCCCTTGGGGTGTGCTCCTTCCGCACAGACGACAATCGAGAACCGTCTGCCAGCTCTTTCGCGCGCCCGGATCTTTTCGCAAACCTTGTCGAGGTCGAACGGAATTTCGGGAATGAGGATTACGTCGGCGGTTCCCGAAAGACCGGAATTGAGGGCGATCCAGCCAGCGTATCTGCCCATGACCTCTACGACCATGACTCGCTCGTGGGCTTCGGCAGTCGAATGGAGCTTGTCGATCGCCTCGGTTGCCGTTGTCACCGCCGTGTCGAAACCGAAGGTTGCCACGGTGCCGCATAGATCGTTGTCGATGGTCTTGGGCACGCCGATAATCGGAATGCCTTTCTCGATGAAGCGGTTGGCGATGCGAAGAGAGCCGTCACCACCGATGCAGACGAGCGCATCGAGCTCGCTCTTGTGGAAGTTTTCGACGACTCTGTCGGAGATATCGACAACTCTGGTGCCGTCCGGTGTTTCCATCGGGTAATCGAATGGATTGCCGCGGTTGGCAGTGCCGAGAATGGTACCGCCCAAATGGGTGATTCCCCGCACGCTTCGGGCGGTAAGGGGTTCGAGCTGCTCCAGGTCGATCAGGCCTCGATAACCATGGCGAATGCCCAGGACCTCCCAGCCGCGGTTGCGAGCCGTAAGGGTCAGCGCTCGAATCACTGCATTCAGACCCGGCGCGTCCCCTCCGCCGGTGTTCACCGCAATGCGTTTTATCTTCGCTGGATCAAAAGCCATGTTGCCTCCGAGGAGATCCAAGGGTGGATGCGAGCCCTGGCGGGATTCACCAGCGTGTGGTGAGCATTGTGCATCTTGCACCGGTTCGCCTGCCAGCTTGCCAACTGTAGCCGCACTAGCCAGCGGCTGGCAACACCCCCACCAGGCAGAAAAAATGGGGTGTGTCCCGATCGGTCAACGGGCTAGCCGTTCTCGGTCCCCTGTCCCTTGTTCCTAGTTCCTTGTTCAATTCCGACGACGACGAAGGGAACAAGGAACTAGGGACAAGGAACCAGGAACTGGAACAGCCCCCCCGG
>JAZDLZ010001081.1:0-8307 GCA_043801535.1 Pseudomonadota bacterium | reverse complement strand
TTCCGCGGGCGGTTTCCAGGTCGCTGGCGAGAGAACGGATGTCCATCATCGTCTCGTCCAGCATTCGCAGGTTGGCCTCGAGTTGATCGGGGAGAGCGCCGTAGTGCTCGCCGCGGAATCGTTCGACTTCTGCCTGGGCGCTGGCCACTCGCGAACGGAGGTCCTCGACTTCGCGTCCAAAGAACTCGGCAGTACCCAGTGCGAGCGCCTTGGTCTCCTCGGTCTTTCGCTTGGCATAGGATTCGAGGAGGGCCTGCAAAAAGGCGGTGGCTCGTCCTGGATCGACGTCGTCGAAAAGCAAAATGAAGGAGTCTTCTCCTTCTTGCTTCACCTCCAGGCGTGCAGAGTGCGCAAAAGCGAGCGCGTTGGTGACCTCGCCATCGGAGGCCCGGTCGTGCGGCACTCCTCCGATTTTTTCCAGCGCGGCAACGACCAGCTGTTTGGAGATGAAATCCAGGCGGCGGGATTTCATGCGTTCGAGAGCAGGCTCGCGGACCGTCGGGAGCACGTACTCGCGGCCGGGCGAAGGATCGGCAATCCGAACTACCGCCCGAGCCTGATAGACCGACGGAAGGGACAGTGCCCATGCAATGCCCACGACCGATACGATGCCAGCCAGCGACAGGACTGGAGTCCGGTGCCGGTCGATGATTCCGGCAATCCGGCCGAGTCCCATTTCTTCGTCGAGCCCCTCGTCTCCCAGTCGGGCACGGCTTTCTCGATCGGTCGGTGAGCAGCCTGTCGAATCGCCTTCTCGCGTTCCACTCTGCGTCATGGTTCACTCGCCAGCGGGTTCATGGGATCCCAGCCAACCCGTCAGCATCGATGCCAGCGGCTCCCAGCAGGCGTACTCCGACAATGGTGCGTTGCACGGCGCCAAAGCCGAGAGACTCGGAGGCGTCTTGCGCCCGATGCTCGGCGAACACGCCCACTGTCGCGGCTCTGCCGAGGACGGCGAGACCGAGCTCGACTCGTCCAACCAGGCTGGCGATGCTACCGTTGCTACCGTTGCTACCGTTGCTACCGTTGAGAGGACCACCGCGGCCTCCTCTGAGAAAGCAGCGGGCGAAACTGCGACGGGACAGCTGATATGAGCCAGAGATTCGCACTGTCTCGAGCCAGTACGCTTCCTGAATGCCTCCTTCGATCTCTCTGCCAACGTGGAAAACTAGTCGGCCGCGGCGCTGCGCCGACCACGTCACTCTGCCAGTGCCGAACCATCGTGCCGCGTCTGCCTGCACCAGCCAGATCGGGCCTGCCTCGAGGCGCATCGATAGTCTGGGATGGAGCGCCCACGATAGTCCGCCGCCGAAGGTGATGGCGTCTTCGGCTTCGATCCCCTCCTTCCCGGTGTAGGCCTGCACCCGGAGAACGGCGGCGCCCTCGAACGCACGGGTTATCCGGTAGCCATTCCTCCAGTCGAGCCAGTGCTCGTCGAAGCTCGAGCTCCCGTCGGAAAGGGAGAATCGCGAATGGCCAAAATGGTACCGCGCCTCGGTCGTGTATCGGCGAGAAAGCCTCAGCCTGGCACTTCCCTCGGCTGCCACGTCGAGAACGCTGCCCGGTGGCAACAGCAGAGTGCGCCGCTCGATCAATGCGGGGTCGTCGGCATCGAGGACGGCAACCGAGGCACCGGCCATCAACCTTCGCGATAGCCTGCCGTCTACGAAACCAGCGAGCCGGTGATTGATCGTATCGGCGATCGTGCCGCGGGCATGGCTCCATAGCTCGAGACGGTATTCCAGGCCTGCTTCCGAGCGGGCTCCCTTGCTGCGCAAACCCACCCGAGGCCCGATTCGGGTGACCATGTCACTGTCTCCCGAGTTGCGCACGCTCGAGTCGAAGAGCTGCTCGGCGGCGACCGCAGCGTAGGGGTGCAGGGCAGGACCCAGCACCGCGTAGGGGGGCGATTCGTCGTCGGGCTCGCGGATGGAATCCGCGGTCACAAGAGGGGGGACAATCATGGAGGCGCCCGGCAGCTCGGTAGTCTGGTGGTGGTCGGTGGCAGCGGCGCACGATGCCAGGAGCAGCAATCCTGCACCTGGAGCACCGATTCGTGGTCTGCTCTTGGGCATGCTCCGCCTCATGGCACGACGACCGTGTCTCCGGGCTCGAGCCCAAACCAGTTGCGGCCGGCCACGGCTGCTTGGTAGTCGAAAGGCAGACGGATGACCTGTCCGTCAGCGTTCGTACGCAGAATGACAATGTGGTTTCGGCGAGCGAACTCGGTCAGTCCGCCGGCCACTGCCAAGGCCTGAAGAGCCGTAAGCGAGCCTCGCAACGGGTACGCCCCTGGCCGCGCCACCTCGCCGAGTAGAAAGACGCGCGCGGCGTTGATCTCCTTGACAATCACCGTGACTGCTGGCGAATTCAGATTCTTCTCGAGCCTGGCGGCAATCTCTTTCTCGAGCTCGGCAGCGGTCCGGCCAGCAGCCGCGAGGTCTCCTGCCAGTGGCACGGTCAGTCGTCCGTCGGGTCGTACTGGTACCGCCACTGACAACTGGGGCTCCCTCCACACCACGACCTCGACGACGTCCTCGACTCCGATTCTGTATTCCACTCGTTGTGGGCGCGGTGTCGTGCGAGCGAGCTTCGCGGTCTCGCGCCCGCATCCGCATCCGACCGCCAGCGCGACGACCAGCCAAGCCATCGCTATTCTCAATGCCGTCTGTCCGAAGTGGCGAGCTCTCCCACGCATGCTTGCTCCCGTTCCCTCTCGTCGGCCTGGCATCTTGTCCGAGAAGTCCTTTAGGGTCCTCTCGGTGTGCGTCCAGTCTGCCGGCAGCTCCTTCGCGCAAACTGGGAGCATGCCGTGTGCCGCTCGCCAGTGGAGCCGCTCTTCCTCGTTCGCGGAACCAGACCAGACGACCTATAGCACCGATCGGTGCTCTGGCCAGTTTGCCGAGAAGTGGGACGGAGTATGCATGGAGAATCGTAAATGAGTCGAGCGGTGTTGGCTCTGGTGCTAATGTCGGCCGCGGTCAGTGCCATCGTGTTGGCAGCCACCGAGGCGTGCGTTCCGGGCTTGGGTTCTCTGCCCAGCTTGCTGGCGCTCGGCGTGATTCTCCTCGGCGCCTCTTGGCGGCGGTGACGCCACGTCATTGCTAGTGGACGATGCGCAGCGCCGCACGGCCGGGCTGGCTCTCGAGGCGCAGCCCCGGAGACACCGTGACTTTGCCATGCGAATCCACGAACACTGCCTCGGTGCCGGGAAACCGTCGCAGCAGATCCATGCCCCGGTCCGGTCCAAGGACGAACAGGGCAGTGGACAGGGCGTCCGCGGTGAGCGCGCTGGTAGCGATGACCGTTGCCGACTGGCACTGCCCGGCAGGGTAGCCAGTGGCCGGGTCGAGCAGATGGTGATAGCGTTGTCCGTCGCGGACGACATATCGTTCGTAGTCGCCAGACGTGGAAACGGTTCGGTCTTCGACGTCGACAAAGGCGAAATACTGGTCGCGTGCCCCACGTGGAAACCGGATTCCTACTCGCCATTGGCGGTTTCCTTTCCGACCCGACGCGTAGAGGTCGCCACCGGCGCGAATGACGAAGTCGCGGAATCCGCGGGCTGTGAGAACCTGGGCCGATTTGTCTACTGCGTATCCCTTGGCAATGCCTCCAAGCGTGATCCGTTGTCCGGTGCGGCGCAGGCGAACAGTGCGATCCCTGTGGCTCACCACGACGTCGCGCCAGCTCACCAGTCGTCGCTGTGACTCCACGAGCGACTGAGAAGGGACGCTCCATTCGGGGAGATCGAAACGCCAGATGCTGCCGAGAGCGCCCACGGTGATGTCGAATGCTCCAGCCGACACTCGGGAGATCTCGAGTGCTCTGTCGATCACCTCGAGGACCTCAGGATCGACGGTGACTTTGGTGGCCGACCCGGCGCTCTCGTTGATGCGTGTCACCGATCCACTCGTGCCGCGGGTCGTCATGAGCCGTTCCAGTCGGTCGCATTCGAAGAATGCCTCCTGGATGGCGAGCTCTGCCAGCGTGTCGTGGTCGGCCTGACCAACAACTTGATTGGGAAGAAGCAGCTGGATAGTCACTTCGGTGCCCATGCAGTAGTGCGTGCGAACGATCGGCTGCTCGTCTGCCTCCGTTGCCTTCTCGGTCTCGATCCTCGCCTCCTGAGCTCGGTCGCCACCGGAACAGGACGAGAGACCAAGCACCAGCGCGGCAACCAGCGACGTGCCAGCAGCAGCTCCGCCGTTCCGAGCGCCGGCAGCTCCCGTTTCGGTTGCGGCGGCGCTGCACGGGCGCGTTCTTGTTCGGAATACTATCGACCTCGGCTGGCCAGATGGCATGGTCTGAGTTGATTGGCTTGGCGGAAGACATGACACTAGCTAGATTACAGGCCACGGAGATAGCACAGTGCCGGAAGTCAATCCCACTCGCTACGTTGTCATCCACGGTCATTTCTATCAACCCCCTCGAGAGAACCCCTGGATCGAGGCCATCGAGGTTCAAGATGCGGCTGCGCCCTATCACGACTGGAACGAGCGCATAGCCGCAGAGTGTTACGGTCCGAACTCCGCTGCCAGAATCGTCGGAGCCTCGGGCGGGGTTTCGCGCATCGTCAACAACTACGCAAAAGTATCCTTCAATATCGGGCCTACCCTTATGGCCTGGCTGGAGCGGGCCGCTCCTAATACGTTCGAGAAGATCATCGAGGCGGACAAGACGAGCGCTGCCGAACGCGGCGGGCATGGCAACGCGATGGCCCAGCCCTACAATCACGTGATACTGCCGCTGGCAACCAGGCAGGACCGACAAACCCAGATCCGTTGGGGTATCGCTGACTTCAAGCGTCGGTTCGGGCGCTTCCCCGAGGGAATGTGGCTCGCCGAGTGTGCCGTTGACGAGGACACTCTGCTTCTTCTCGCCGACGAAGGTATCAAGTTCACCGTTCTCGCTCCGCAGCAAGCCCGTCGCTTCCGGTCTCCGGGCAAGCAAGAATGGCAACTCGGGATCGATCCTCGACGTCCCTATCGAATCGAGCTTCCAGGAGGCCGTACGATTGCGGTGTTTTTCTACGACGGAAGCGTGGCCCACGACATCGCCTTTGGGCAAGCTCTTCGGGACCGCGAAGCGATAGTCGAACGCATCCTTTCCGCTTTTGGCAACACCTCGGAGGCGGGCGGAGACGACGTTTGGCTAGTAAATGTTGCCACCGACGGAGAGACCTTTGGTCACCATCGTTCTTTCGGCGACATGACCCTCGCTGCCACCATTGCCTGGATCGAGCAATCGGCTCTCGAGCTCACGAACTACGCTCACTTCCTCGATCTCCACCCGCCCAGGCACAGTGCCGAGATCGTCTATCCGTCCTCGTGGTCGTGTGCCCACGGCGTTTCCCGCTGGCGCGACGACTGCGGTTGCACGACCGGTTCGCGGCCCGGCTGGAATCAGCGCTGGCGCCGCCCGCTGCGTGACGCTCTCGACGATTTGCGCGAGCGTCTGGCAGCGATCTACGAGCGTCGAGCCAGTAGCCTTTTCCACGATCCGTGGGCGTTGCGCAACGATTACGTCGAGGTCATCCTCGACCGTTCTCTCGAGAGCATCGAGCGCACTATTGGCAAGCACGCGGTGCGGCTCCTCGATCCAGGAGAGAAGGTGGTGGCGCTCAAGTTGCTCGAGATGCAGCGCCATGCCATGTTGATGTTCACTTCTTGCGGGTGGTTTTTTGCCGACATCTCGGGTACCGAAGCGGTTCAGGTTCTCAAATACGCAGCGAGAGCGATTCAGCTCGCGCGCGAGATCGAGGGCGCCAATCTCGAACCGGCGCTCTACGCCGCGCTGACCAAGGCTGCGTCCAACCTTCCCGACCTGGGCGACGGCGCAATGGTTTTCGACCAGCGGGTACGGCCGTCCCTGGTGAACCTCGGTAGAGTGGTCGCCCACTATGCAATTGCCTCGCTGTTCGATTCGTACCCCCAGCGTGGCCGGATCTTCTGCTATCGCTACGAAGCTGACGATGCGGTGCGGCTAAACCGGGGCTCGACCACGCTGGCGCTCGGCCACGTGCGATTGTCCTCGGAGATCACGCTCGAATCGACCGACGCCTCGTTCGCTGTCTTGCACTTTGGCGGCCATGACGTACGCTGCGCGGTCGGCAATTTCGCCGATCTGCCTGCCTACGAAGACATGAAGAGCGACATCATGGCGCTTTTCGAGCGACGTTCGGTTGGTGATGTCGTGAGGGCGATCGACCGCTATTTCTCTGGCCGAGGCTATGCGCTGTCCGATCTATTCCTCGACGAGAGACGGAAGATCGTCCGAACTCTCCTCGACGACATTCTCGCCCGTCACCGTCCTCAGATCTTTGGGATCTTCGAGGAGAACAGGCCTCTTTTGCGTTTCCTTGTCGAGAACGATGCGCCAGTGCCCGGTCCGTTGCGAGCCCAGGCCGACTACGCCCTGAGCGCTCGGTTCCTCGAATTGATCGATCAGGCTCGATTCGACGATCCTGGGTTCGACCGGGCGCATGCCGACCTGCTCAACGTGAGGGATGAGGCCCGCGCCCTGGGTTGCTCTCTCGATCTGGCCGAAGCCAAACGGTTGCTCGAGGAGCGAATCCTGGAGGAGATCCGTTCGCTCTACGAGTCTCCTCGAAAGGATTCAGCCCGAGCTGTGCTTTCCTACTTGGAAATCGCCGAGGGTCTAGGGGTCTCTCCGAACCTGTGGGAGGCGCAGAATCTCTACTGGTCGCTCACGGTCGATGATTCGGCGGTTGGCGACGTGGATTCGGACCTGCTCCTGAGAGTCGGTGTCCGCCTTGGGTTTGATGAGCGAGAATTGGGCCGACGCTGGTTTGCCACTCAGACTCCCAGTGGACCGCCCGGATCGTAGCTTCTCGAGAAGTCGTGGCGTCGTGTGGCTCCTATCTGGATCGTGCTCGTCCGCCTGCCACTTGCAGCGGTGGTGGGTTGCCTCAAAAACGTATTGACCAGGGACGCTTTGCCGATACCAGATGGAGCAGAGCGGCCAAGGCAGCAGCTCGCCGGTCCTAGAAGAATGCGCGTCGAAGTTTGCAGGAAGGACGAGGATTTTCTGGCGCTGCGGGAGGAATGGAGTGGCCTGTATCGATCGAGCTCGGCCAGCCCATTTCTTTCGTGGGAGTGGCTGTATCCGGCGTGGAGTGACGTCACTCCGTCCGGGGAGCTGCGCATCTTCACGGCCCGCGATGACAACGGCCGGCTGGTCGGGCTGCTTCCACTCGTCGAGGAGCGGCTGCTAGGGTCGGTCAGGTCGTGGTCGTTTCTCGGCGATAGTGTGATTGGCAGCGACTACCTCGATGTGCTCGCTCCTCGTGGCATAGAAAGACCGGTGGCCCAGCTACTCTGGAAGGAGGCGTGCAAGCCGGATGACCAGTGCGACCTGCTGGTGCTGCGCGACATGGCTGCAAGCTCACCGAGCCTGGGGCTGCTGGCGCAGGCAACGCAGGATCAGCATCTCTGGATGCAGGAGAGTCAGCGCCACCTTTGTCCTCGCATTGTCATCAGCGGCACGTTTGCCGAGTATCTAAAAAAGGTGGGCAGGGCGGAGAATCTGCGGCGGCGGCGGCGCTGGCTCGAAAGCCGACCCGGATTCGCGATCGACGTTGCCACCACGCCTGAGGCGGTTTCGACGGCTCTGCCCGACTTTTTTCGCCTGCACGATTTGCGGTGGCAGACGGAGGGTGGCTCGCAAGGAGTGACTGGGCCGACAATCGAGACCTTTCATCGTCATGCTGCGGCGATGCTGGCCGAGCAGGGAATGGTGCGGCTGTACACCCTCTCGGTCGACGGGAGAGCGATTGCCTCGCTCTACTTGCTGGCGCGGGATGGCTATCGTGCTTTCTATCAATCGGGCTATGACCCTGCATTCGCCCAGCGTAGCCCGGGACTGGTCCTCCTCGGCCGAGCAATCGAGGACGCTTTCGCCGAGAACGCGAGCGAGTTCGACTTTCTGCGCGGCGTGGAGAAGTACAAGCTAGAGTGGGCCAACGACGAGAGGCGCACCGTGGAAGCGCGAGTGGCTCTCAGCCTCGTTGGCGCTGGCATGGCGACCGTTCGTCTGGCATCGCGGGCGGGCAAGTGGTTGGCGAGACAGTGGCTGCCCGAGTCCTTGATCCGACATGTTCAGACGGCGCGAGCGAGAGGAAAGGCATGGGATTCCGTGCGTACGTGCCGGGCGGGTTGCGGCGAATTGTGAAGACGTCACTGGCTGCCGCGCTGCACTACAGTGGGGCGCGGGCAGGACTGGCGAGCGTGGCCCGCCTTTGCGCCGGCGGTCGTCGTGTGTTGATTCTTTCCTATCATCGCGTGG
>JAZDLZ010001053.1:0-2860 GCA_043801535.1 Pseudomonadota bacterium | reverse complement strand
CACGCCGGCCGGCGCGGTCGAGCCTCCGGCTGTAGAAGCCGTGCTTACGGGCGTTCTGGTTGCCCTTCTGTCCGCCTCTCTTGCCCATTCTGCCTGTTCCTGCTGTCGCGCCTTTGTCTTCAGGCTGCGGCAGACCGGCGTGTCCGCGGGCGGGGTCCGAGTCCTGTTCCGGGGCGGCCTGCTCGAAAGTTGTCATCACGACCCATTATAGAACATTTGTGCGAGATGTCAAGGGGAAGATGTCGCGGGGGGGTATCGGGGGATAGGGCGGTATCGGAGGGCAGGGGGGAGTTCGACGGGCACAGCGGAAAACGACAGAGGAAGAGGCAGGATGAGGGGAGACGACCGCTGACGGTCTACACAACTTGCCAGAAGGGTCTCCCGCCCCTCCTATCTGGCTGCGGCCCTGTTTCGGCCTTGCCGCAGGGATTTCCTTGTGAGAAGGGGTTTGGCTGTTTGACGTCTGAAGCGCCACAAATCGCTATTCTGCCACCGGCGGCCTATGTCCTTGCACCGTAGCCATAATGGGGTCTATAATCGCATATACCAAAAGGACTTGGTTGATGCAAGACTAAGCCTGCGAGCATGACCACAGCAGCGATCCTCGAATCCACAGTCTGCTACAGCGGCAGCAACGGGTCGGCCTCTTGGATAGGACGACGCGTTGACAACGCCGACGTGTTCCGCCGCTACGTTAAAGAACGAGTGAGAGCTCGGGTTGATGACGATGAAGCAGGCGACCCATTCGCCGCGGAACTGCGAGGCATGGCGACGACGGGCATGACCACGGAGTTCGTGGAGCGGCTTCTGCGTGCTGTCCCTGAGGACAAGTCCTGGGAGATTGGTGAAGCACTCGCCGAGTGCGTATTGACCGACGATGATTCCCGGGAGGTGTGCTGGCCCTGGAACTTAGTGCGTGACCGCCGAACACCTAGGGCGAGCCTTCCCGGAGCGGACCTAGTCGGCTTCTGCCGTCAGGGAGAAACCGTCTTACTCCTATTCGGCGAGGTGAAGACGTCATCTGACTCCAGCACGCCGCCTAATGTGATGAATGGCAGCGGAGGCATGACGTGGCAGCTCGAGGAAGAGGCAACGAGGCTTGACGTTCAGCATGTGCTTTTGAAATGGCTCCGCGCACGCTGCAACTCACAACAGCACCTCGAACTCTACCGTGCAGCAGTTGAACGATACGTGCAGTCTCAAGGCAAGGACATTCTGCTCGTTGGCATCCTGCTTCGAGACACGCAAGCCGATGAGCGGGACGTGAAGAGTCGCTCGACAGCATTATCGAAGAAACTGACGTGTCCCACGCGGATCGAGATCACGGCCTGGTATCTACCGGTCCCCATCTCGAATTGGCCTGAGCTGTTGAAGGAGGAGGTATCATGACCGCCGACTCCTGGATCATTCAGTCCCTCGGAGCCGAAAAGGTCCGCAAGGCCGCCGAAGAGGCTGGTCGTCAGCGCCTTCGCAACGCGCACGGCGTCGCTGGTGCTGGAGAGTTCCCGGACGACCAGCTTCGCTTCGTAGCGAATGGCCTTGAACTGCGCGTCTTCGACCTGCTTGAGGGAGACGACGCCGAAGTCCTTCGAGGCGCTGCCACGGATGCATTCCAAGTTGCACGCTCGCTGACGTGTCCCGAGGCACCCATCGAGGCGGCGGAATGGCTCGTGCGCCTCGGCAGCCTCGGCGTACTGGGCGACCGTGGGGCCGATGTTCGTCGTCTTCTCATCGAAAAGGACTTGCCTCAACTCCCGCTGGATTCGGAAGACTGGGGCATTCGCGTCTGGGCCTGCATCCTCGACATCTGGCTGCGCCTCTTCCGAAAGCGCGGCTGGTATGATCTGGACTTGGTGCAGCAACGCGTGGCTGCACTACGTTCCGACCAGCGCGAGCATGAACCAGCATTCCTCGCCCAAGCTGAAGAGCGAAGGGACGCGCGGCCCGCGTGGGAGCTCATCACCGAGTACCACCTCGCGAAGGCTGCCGAGATTCTCGGCATCTATCTCACTCAGGGATCGGTGGGCGGTCACTACGACGTGCGAGAGCAGCTTGAAGCGCAGTTTGACCACGCCATTGGCGCTGCCGGGCGTGGCCAACTTATGGGGCGCGAATCTTTGGCTCGTCTGCTCGCTCGAACGGCTCGGGCCCTCGTCGATAACAGCATCTGGACGGTGACTCGGGCCGTGAATAGCCGCGTAACGAAGTTTGTGCAGTCGTTGACTTCGCGCGATCGCAAGCAGCCGATCTTCGAGATGCTGCCGCCTCAACGGCGAACACTGCGTGAGGAAGGTCTGCTCGGGTCTGGCTATCGGTCGGTTGTCGTGAGCCTGCCGACCTCCAGCGGTAAGACCTTTATTGCCGAGTTCCGCATTTTGCAGGCGCTCAACCAATTCGAGAATGAGCGAGGCTGGGTGGCTTACCTTGCGCCGACGCGTGCCCTCGTGAACCAACTGACGCTGCGTCTACGACGCGACTTCGCACAACTTGGCGCGGTCGTCGAGAAGGTGAGCCCAGCCCTCGAGGTGGATGGTCTCGAAGCCGGAATGCTCACGGATGCGGACGCCGAGCGGCAGTTCCGAATCCTTGTCACGACTCCGGAGAAGCTCGACTTGATGCTTCGTGGCGGTTGGGAACAGAAGATCGATCGCTCACTGACCCTCGTCGTAGTCGATGAGGCGCACGGGCTAGCGTCCGCGCAGCGAGGGCTGAAGCTGGAGTTGTTGCTCGCCACGATCAATCGCGAGTGTCGGTACGCGCAGTTTCTCTTGCTAACGCCGTTCATTGACAACGCTACCGAGATCGCACGGTGGCTCTCTCCTGACAGTAGCAAGGGTATCGAGCTCGGGATCGACTGGGC
>JAZDLZ010000977.1:0-4723 GCA_043801535.1 Pseudomonadota bacterium | reverse complement strand
CCGGGTACTACCCACTCGGAGGACATCTTGAGCACTCATATGATCACGAGACTCGATGCTGCTCGCCTGCTCAGCGTGAGCAAGTGTCGTGTTCGACAATTCGAGATTGAGGGAAAGCTGAAATCGGTAGTCGGCACCGATGGTGTTCGCTTCCTTGATTCTGCCGATGTCGAGGCCCTGCGCATTGACCGACTCCATGCTGCGCAGTCACCATCCCAACCGCCAATGGCAACATGGGCAGCGCCGTCCCCGCAACCGCCGCCGCAATGGGCACCAGCGCCGCCACCGGCCTGGCCAGCGCCAGCACAAGCACCGCCCCCAACCTGCGCTACCTCCGTAGCGCAGCAGGAGTACTACTTCTGGGCGTGGCAACGAGAAGCATGGCGCCAGAGCATCATTGCCTCGGTAGCCGTGTGGATCGAGCAGCAGATCACAGTGGCAGGATATCCGCTCTCGACGGCGCACGACGCCAAACTCGCGGCAGCGTATGCCGTCGGCTCGCTTGATGATTGGGGACTTTCTGATCCTGGTCGAATGATGCAGGTCGCTGTTGGCGCCGCCTCACAAGTGCTCGATTCCTCGCAGCGACGATCCGCCTGACCGCCGCCGGTGCGCGCGCGGCGATGAATCAGCGGCGGCGCGCCGTGCTCTGCCGTCGTTGTTGCGGTCCGGTTCCTGCTGCCAGTCTATCCGGCGGCGGTACAGGTAACCGCGCAGCAGCCCGGCATTTCCTCGCGACCACCGAAAGCAGGGTGAGGTCATCAACAGGTAGACCGCGGACGTCCGCGGCAAGCCGCTGAGCCGCCTCTTGCCATCCTTGTTCCTCTACCGAGAGGCGTTCATCGACGATCAAGCGCCAGACAGGCACGTCGAGAGCGACTGCAATTCGTCGAAGAACATCGAGGGTCGGCTTGCGACTGCCAATCTCAATGTGGGCTACGTAGCTTGCTGCAATGCTCGCACGCTCGGCGAGACGTTCCTGACTGATGTTGGCGGCGGATTTGCGCAGCTCTGCAATGCGACGGCCCATCTGTTCGTAGAAGTTGTCGTGAGGCATGACTAGGCGTACCGACGCCCTGCCTGCGAAGCCATGCGCTACTGGCAAGTTGTCCTTGCTGAGTGTAAGGAGGTCATGCTAGCTTCCAAGTCACCGCCTCTGCGGAGGCCCAATGCAGGAGGACGAAGAGATGCGAATTCCGAATTCGTGGGTAGTTGTCTTGTGTGCCGTGATCTGCGTGACAGTCACCGTCGGAGGATGTGGCGGTGATGAAACTCTTGATCCGACCGGTAACTGGAATGTGACGACGACATGGGGCACCGGAGATTGTCCGGGAGTGACTGGTACAGAGTCAGACACTTTCACCGTCACAACGAACGGGGATACCTATGTGATTTCCGGCTCAGATCCAAAGGAAAACGTGACCGGCACGATGACCTGCGACGTCGAGAAGCGCAGTCTCTCGGCAACTGCAGTCTCCTCGGAGACACTTGACGATGGCTCAATCCTCACCGGAAGTGTGAGCTACAACTTGAAGCTAGATACAGACGACAAGATCACAGGGAGCGGCACTCTCAGCATAACAGGGAACAACGGCTTCAGTTGCAACCAGGCATTCACGGTGACGGGCAAGAAGTCATAGTCTAGATCCGTCAGGGGATGCGTTCCGAGAGCGACGGCGCGATCCATTGCTCTCGACGGTGAGAGTCGCGTCACGATACGCGGCAGTGTTGCGCACGCTAGCGGCAGTCTTCTGGCTCTCCGTTGAGAATACCCCCCTCGTAGCCAGGAGACTGCCGCCATTAGCCAATGGTCGACGGGACGGTGACGCATGATCGATTGATCTCGATCACGAGAACACTGTCGTGGCCGTCGCATTTCTGCTTGTCACGTTGCGGTGCTGTGAAGGCACCGTTTGCGGCTGGCTGCGTCCAGCGAAGCCAAGAAAGAGGAGGATCCAACATGCTCAAACCAATCGTGGCGTGCTCACTTATTCTCGCGTCTGCCGGTTGTGCTGCGATCATGAAAGCTCAGCAAGAAGAGGAGGCGCGCAAGGAGGCGCGCGCGATCCAGGTCCGGGAGGCGCGGTCTGCCTGCTATGAAGGTGTCAAACGGGACGACCTCGCAGGAAGCCTGTACGATGTCCTCACAGGTCGTCGCTACAAGGTGACAACTGCCATCCGTGGATCAGTTGCCACCGACTGGAACGAGGACGGGAATGGGAATCGGAGCAAGGTCGAAGCCCGGGTTGAGGAAGGCCGCACTGAAACATGCAAGGTAGTGACGCTCACTGTCACTATAGAAACCAAGGATCCGGCAACAGGAAACTGGGCCGCCGCCTCACAGGAGATCGTCACGGGGATCGAAGACGGGATCTACCTCGACATCCACACCAAGGCAAAGACTCTAGAACCCGCCAAGCCCGCGACCGCCGAAGCATCAGCGGGGCAGCAGTGAGATCCTCGCCGCCGTTGTCGGGTATTCAACTATTGCTCGGGGATGGTTGCCGCGATCTCTGAGAGCGCCCGTCGGAGACGCCCGAGGATTTGGCCGGATGCTGTGTTGTAGGCTTCGATCCAAGCTGATCCGATCTCACTGCCGCCTGCACCAAAACGATCCCGCAGAATCGAGCGGACCAATGCAGACGTTGTGAGTCCCAGACGATCTGCGGCAATTCGGAGATACCCTGCAAGCTCTGGATCTACTGCGACATGAATGAGGAGTCGCTGACTGCGTGCACGCCTCACGATCGCCGCACCGTCGGTACTAGGCAATCAGCGCCGATGATCGTCTGTGCCTCGATGCCACGCGGCAGCTCAGCCACAACCGCGTCGACGGTAGCCGGCGGATAGGGCTCCATCGTCAGCCGTACCCGCAGCGACGGTCCACAGATCTTCTGCCCTCGCCATCGAGAGCACCGCCGAGGGCCGAGGCGTTGGCACTTGATCAGGCGTGCAGCGACGGCGGGGCTGATGATCGTTCTCGTGGGAATCGAATCACGGTTGTTGCTCATGGACTAGCTCTCCGACGGAAGAACTCCCACCGCACCGTCGGCATGGCACGCGGCTCGTGATCCGCGGAAGGAGCAGCGACGGTGCGGCGGGTGATCATGATTTCCTCGTCGACGGTGCGCGGCGAATCAAGCAGCGGTTGCGCACAGCGTCGGTCGCTCTGTGAATGCCGCGCAAGATGGGTAGTAGATCCTCCGGCGAGGAAATGACTGCTCTCGTCGCTGCGTCTCGCGCGATCATCAGTCGATGCCATGCACCGACGCAGTTGCCGCCGCCACATATGCGCTCAGCCTCGGAGGCGAGCCGCACCGCCGACGCACCGGCTACGCTCGACGGTGTCGGTGGCGCCCAGTCGCTCAGGCGACGAGGAGTGTGGCTCATCTTGGCACTCTCCGCTGTGGCGCAGCACATCGCAACATCCATCGATCAACCAGAGCAGCGACGGCGCGAGCACGTCTGCCAACTTCTCTATTGCAGAGACAGCCATTGGCATCGGCAATCACTCGCGCGATGGCGCCGGCGGCGGCAGTCGCGGCAAGCCCACCGACGAGGCAGGCGCCCCGTCGGACAGATCGATGGCCGACTCTGATCGCGTCGTCGATCGTCGTTAAGGGACCGATGCAGTCATGCTTGGCGGTTTTGCATTTTTGTGTCATGGAATGCCCCCGTACCGTCGAGAGATATCGTCGTGCCGCGAGTAAAATCTGTCTGGCGTTACGATCAGATCGTCGATGTGCTCGATCCCGACGCACCGTGCCCGTCGACTGATTTCCATCCATACATCCAGGTCGTTCTCCGACGGCTCTGTTGATCCTGACGGATGATTGTGAGCTGTGATCAGCCTCGGCGCTCCGACCATGATCGCGCCCTGGATGATTGCTCCGGCGTCGACGTTTACCGCAGCGACGCCTCCGACGGTGTAGGCATCATACGAGATGGGGCAATTTGCTGCGTTGAGATAGATCGCCAGGAAACTCTCCCTCGCAAGATCACCGACGAGAACACGAGCCAATAGTGCCGCACGTTCCGGCGACGTGAGTGGGGCAGTGTAGCCCGGTGGCAACGAAAACCTCGCAGGCTCCAGCCGACAGGACAACACTCGTGGCTTGGTGCGGCAGCGTTCCAAGGTAGTGGTCCGCACCTCGACGGCGCACGGGAGGTCAGTACCGTCCGCCATCGAGGCTCGGAGGTTCCCCTACTCGTCGTCACATCCGAGGTCTTCGTCGTCACCGTCAAGATCAGTGTCAGTACCGTGTGCGTCGCCACGGTCGGTTTCCGTTTGGTACTCGACGGTGCGCTCGACGATCTTCTTCACTCTTCCCAGTTCTTCATAGCTGTTGTAGTCCGGCATCATCAGTGTTTCCTCTCTAGCCAGATTCTCCTGCCTTCGGAGGGTTGCCGTCGAGGGAGACAGTGTGTGATCTGCTGCAAAGTCGTGACTGCCGGTCACGCGCCTGCGAATCCGACGGATCCGCTGACGCAGTGCCACCACGAGCTTCCTTCGTCGGGCATTCGTTGCTACCGGGTCACCATTGCTGACGATCCAGGCAACAGCGACGGCGTGATAGCCGAGTCCTGCAAGGCGTGCGGTGAGAATTGCCGCATCCATAGCGTTATCGATCTCGTGGAGCGCGCCCACGAGTTGAAGGCGTCGCTCACGCAACTCTCGGAGGCGCGAGAGACATGCTTGTCTATCGTGCGGCGCCGACTGAGT
>JAZDLZ010000970.1:0-4914 GCA_043801535.1 Pseudomonadota bacterium | reverse complement strand
GACGGACACGTGGTCGCATTCTGCTCGCCCTCGTGTGCGAACGGGGATGCTGCGTTGCCTTCCGCTTCGCCTTCCGCCTCCGCTTCGCCTCCCCTTTTTTCACTGGACGAATCCCCGAAAAGGCCAGGAGACGAGAACACTCCGGTAGTCAATCCACACCCAGTCCGCTCGCTGGCTGAAGACCAAGATCGTTCTGGATTCGAGCTCGCCAGTCATACCGTGCTCTCGGCGCCGGTAGTGGCTGCTTCCAATGCGACCGCAACCGCAACCGCCGCCGCCGCCGCCAGCGCGACTGCCAGCGCCGCTGCCGCTGTTGTTCGAGTTGCAAGTGCTCCAAGAACGAAAGTCATGGCCGTGGCAGTGCTGGCAGGCATAGCTGCCGGATTGATCGTGATCTCGGCCGCCAAATACTCTGGCCGGCCGAGCTCGGCCGAGCAACCGGCGGTGCTTTCCTATGTGCCGCAATCAGGTGCCAGGCCCGTCGAGCTTGCCGAGGATGACGAACAGGGATCAGTGACTACCGATCCTGATCCTGAGCAGCTGCGCGAAGAAGCCAGGTCAGTGCTCAGTCAGTATCTCGAAAACCCTAGGCCACGCATCAGTTTGTTGGCGGCAACTGCCCTGGCTCGCCACGGCGACCCTACTGCGGTTGCCACGCTCAGGCGGGCGATGCGTGATGAAGACAGCAGTGAGGTGAGTCGGCTCAATTGGGCATCGGTTCTCGTCCCAACCGGGGATGGCGAAGCCAAGGAGCTCTTGCTGGCCGGGCTGCGGGCGACGCGTCGGGACGTTAGGCTGGAGGCAGCTCGGCTCCTTGCCCAGCTTGGCAACCACGAAGCGAGGGGTCGACTGCGCGACGTGCTCGGGATGGCCAGACTTCGCCTCGGAGCGGCGGCTGCACTGGCGTTGCTCGGTGACACCGACGGAATGGCAGTCTTGCGCGAGGCCCTCCGCGGGCGCAGCAAGGAAGAGCGGCTCAGGGCAGCAGTGGCGCTCGGTCGAGCTGGCCACGTCGACGGAATCGAGGTGCTACGCGAGGCAGTCGGCAAACAGGAGATCGAGGTCGGGGCAGCTTGTGCCTTGGCCAGGCTAGGAGATTCGGCCGCTGTTCCGGCACTGATGCGGCTGCTGCGTTCGACGCCGTTGCGGGTCGAGGCAGCGACGGCGTTGCGACGACTCGCCGCCAGCGTGGAATTCGGTGACCTGGCTGCTGCGCTCAAGGCCGGAGACGACTTGGCAAGAATATCTGCTGCCGAAGCACTGCTCGTCCTCCTCGAAAAGCAAAACGTCCCCGGATCGGAAACCGCAACCACTAGCACTGCTCACCATGGGAACGAAACCACCCAGGTGTCGGCCAAGGATCGACGGTAGTGGCTCGCGACCTGCGCCTCTTCTACTTGTTTCGGTTGCTGGCAACCAGCTATCTGTTCGTGCCGGTGTCGGTGGCCTATGCCATTTCGCGTGGTCTTGGCTTCGTCGAGATCGGTCTCCTGAATACTATCTATTCCCTGGTCGTGATTCTTACCGAAGTCCCGACCGGAGCTCTGGCGGATCGCTATGGCCGGCGAGCAGCCATGACGGCCGGGGCATTGGCGATGGTCGGCTCGTGTGGTGCGTTCCTCTTCGCTAGCACTTTCACTGGATTCGCCATCGCCCAGGGACTCGCGGCCCTTTCGATGACACTGTGCTCGGGATCGGATTCGGCGTATCTGTTCGATCTACTAAACGACCGTGGACGAAGCGACGAGTATCCTCGGCACGAGGGCACCTCGTCGGCGTGGCACCAGGCAGGCAACACCGTCGCCTTTGCCGCCGGCGGGCTTCTCGGCGCCCGTGACTTGGCGCTGCCCTTCGTCGCGACCGGGTTCGTTGCCGCCGCGGCCGCTGTCGTCGCCCTTGGCATGCGTGCCGATCGCAGGATCGCAGGGCGTCGAGGGGACCTCGACGTGGTCCCTTCCTCGAGGAGGACTCGGTCCGGTCCATCCAGTCAGGGAGAACCCGGCCAGGTCGCCTCCGTCGAGCCCAGCCGACTGCTCTCGGTGGCCGACTACATAGGCAGCATGAAGGATTCGTTCGTCACCGTCGCATCCAAGAAGCAACTACTGTGGGCAATCGGCTATTCGACGGTGGTCTTTGTCCTCTTGCGAGCCACAATAGACGTCTACCAACCGTACCTGAAATCTGCCGGCTACAGCATCGCCGATACCGGACTGGTCTTTGCCGCCGTCTATCTCGTCGCTGCTGCGGTGGCGCATCGGGCCGACGCTCTGCGGCACAAGGTGGCGGAGCCGGTGCTGCTGTGGGGTCTGCTTGGCACCCTGGCGGTTACCCTGCTCCTTCTCGGCGGTACAACCGGGCCGTGGTGTCTGGTCGTGCTCCTCGTCCAGGCTCCCGCGAATGGCCTGTATTCGCCCCTGGTCAAGCCGTTGCTCAATCGTGAAATCCCCGAGTCGCAGCGACGGGCGACAGTGCTCTCGGTCGAGAGCATGGTAAGGCGCATGGCTCTCGGATTGGTCTGGCCTATAATAGGCGGCCTGATGCAGGCATACGGTCCCAGCGCTGGACTCACTGTTTGTGGTCTGATAGGCCTCGTTGGTATGGGTATCCTGGCTGCGACGGCGCGGGCCTATGTTCCTGGCAAGGCCGGAAGAGCTCCAGCAGTATCACCTCCTGGCGTACTTGCCGTTGCCGGCGTCGTGGGCGTGCCCGGCATGAGCAGCACTGCCAGCGTTGCCAGCACTGGCGCTGCGACTGCAGCCGAGCCCAAGAGCAGGAACGTGGTCTAGCTCTCTCGATGAACCGGAGGAGCATTGCGTCTCTTCGCCGTCTCGCTAGGTTGTCCCAAGAATCGAGTGGATACCGAAGTACTGCTCGGGCTCGCCACTCGTGAAGGTCACGAAGTCGTCTCCGAGCCAGCGACCGCCGATGCCATTGTCGTCAACACCTGCGGCTTCATTGCCGACGCCAAGAAGGAATCGATCGATACCATCCTCGAGATGGCCGGTTTCAAGGCCAAGGGTACCTGTAGTCTGCTGATAGTGACCGGCTGTCTGGTACAGCGTCATGCCGAGGAGTTGGCAGCCGAGCTTCCTGAAGTCGACTTTTTCCTTGGCGTCGACGAGATTGGCGACATCGTCGACATCCTGGCGCCGAGTCTGGGGCGAATCCACCAGCAACCCAGGCTGGTGCGGCCAAGGGTGCGAGTCACTGCGTCGCCCTGCCTGCTCGTCGATGCGTCGGCGCCCCGGCTAATCCCGCCGGGAAGCGCAACTGCCTTTGTCAAGATCGCCGAGGGCTGTGACCGTCCCTGCGCCTTCTGCGTGATTCCACAGATAAGGGGGCGGCAGCGGTCACGACCCATTGACGACGTGGTAAGGGAAGCAGAGGCGCTGGCCGGATCTGGTATCCGGGAGATCATTCTCGTCGCCCAGGACACCACCGCCTATGGAAGCGATTCGCCTTCGGGAGCTCTGGAGCTGGCCAAGCTGCTCGTTCGGCTCGATCGAGCTCGAGGATTGCGGTGGATTCGGCTGCTGTATGCCTACCCGACCGAGGTGACGGACGAGCTCATCGACGCGATTGCCGGACTCTCCCGAGTGGTCAAGTACCTGGACGTTCCCCTCCAGCACGTTGACGATCGCGTTCTCAAAGCGATGCGGCGAGGCTACAGCGGGGCATTCGCCCGCAAGCTCGTCGACAAGCTGCGCGCTCGCGTGCCAGGTCTGGTGTTGCGCACAACGTTCCTGGTCGGTCATCCCGGTGAGACCACTGCCGCCTTTGAGCGGCTGCGCTCTTTCGTGGCCGAGGCGGAGCTCGACCGCGTGGGTGTGTTTGCTTTTTCGCCCGAAGAGGGGACAGCATCAGCTCTCCTGCCCGACAGAATACCTGCGAAAGTGGCCCGACAGAGGAGCCGGGCCCTGATGCGCCTTCAGCAAGGGATTTCGCGTCGCCGGCAGCAACTGCTGGTCGGCCGGACTATAGAAGTGCTCGTCGAAGGGGTTGCGGAGGAGTCGGAGCTGCTCTTGGTCGGTCGTTCTGCTGGACAGGCTCCAGAAATCGACGGGGTCGTCTATCTCACGGACGGCACTGCGGCGCCCGGCGAGATCGTTCGCGCTCGGGTTACCCAGGCAGCCGAGTACGATCTCGTTGCCTCGATTTCTGGGGACTGACGACGGCCCAGGCTTTTCGAGCCCCCACCGCCTGGTGAGTCGGTTAGGAGCCGTTGCAGATGGCGCTTCGCTGGGACGCGCTGTTCGAATAGCAGACGGGCTAGGGCATTGATACGACTTCGATGACGACTTCGGCGACGCCTTGGGCGATCATTCCCAGGCGAGCCGCGGCAGCGCGCGACAGATCAATGACAAAGCCGCTGCGAAATGGGCCTCGATCGTTGATCCGCACGATAACGGTGCGGCCATTGGTGTTGTTCGTTACCCTGACGCGCGTCCCGAAAGGTAGAGCTCGGTGGGCCGCGGTCATGGCTCTCATGTCGAAGGATTCGCCACTGGCAGTCCGGCGGCCATGGTGGCGTTCCCCGTACCAGGAAGCCTTGCCCTGGAGCGTCGAGCCGACCCGGAGGTGAGCGACGGATCCGCAGGCGTGGCAAACGCAGGCAAGCAGCAACACTCCCAGGAATGGTCGACTGCGAACGAGTCGAAGCGATGAATGAGCACCCAGAGCCAGCCATCTTGGGGGCTGCTCTCTTGGGCGTTCCAGAATCGTCGTCGTCGTCGTCGTCGTCACTGCGGGCATTCGCGCTGCTCCCTCTTTCCTTCCTACTTTCACTACTACTACTACAATGCCACCGCCTCAGGAATGAGCTTGACACAGGTCTCGTTGCTCTGTACGGTTCGCTGTCTTTACCGGTATCTGTGCTACCGCTGCTAAAGGAGAGAGTGTACTATATGTCCGTGA
>JAZDLZ010000910.1:0-4723 GCA_043801535.1 Pseudomonadota bacterium | reverse complement strand
GCAGAGGACCAAAGACCGAGAACGGCCTGCGCTCCCTCGGGTGCCTTGTCATGTCCATCCGACCGAGACACGTCCACGTCGGGTATCGCTGACGCTCTGGTTTCGCCGCCATCGACGGGGGACCAACGAGCAACGATCACTCCCAAACCCATGCTCAGGACTGGCTGTTCTGCGGAGTCTCGCGTAGCATAGCAGCACAATGTCGAAATCTGGCGAAGAACGCCTCCTTACCGTTCGCGAGGTTGCTGAATACATGCAGATGAATGAGCGCACAATCCTCAAGCTGGCGGGGAACGGCGCTCTTCCAGCAGCGAAGATTGGCAGCCAATGGCGGTTCAAGCGGGAAGTAATCGACCATTGGCTGGTGGAGCAGATGCGTGCCAGCGAGGAGGATAACATCGCCCTGGACCAGGTTCCCGACGGTGCAGGAATGCCGCTCGGCGATCTGCTCGACGACAAGTCGATCATCTCCGATCTGGGTGCCAAGGACGCGATCAGTGCGATCGAAGGTCTTGCTGCCCGGGCTTTTTCCAATGGATGGCTCGACGACAAACCCTGGTTCGTCGGTGCAGTGGTCGAGCGCGAAGCGCTGTCGTCGACGGCGATGGATGGAGGAGTTGCCTTTCTGCACACCAGGCAGCGCAATTCCAAGAAGATCACCCGTCCATTCATTGTGATTGGGCGCAGTCATCTTGGCATCGATTTCGGGGCGCCCGACGGCAAGCTAACCTACCTGTTCTTCTTGCTGGGACTCAAGTACGACCGATTGCACCTGCCAATCCTGGGACGGCTCGCCAGGGTCTTGAAGCGCGAGGAGATCGTTCGCTCACTCAGAGCAGCTCCGACCCTCTCCAGGATGCGGGATATCCTGTTGCACGAGGATGCCCAGGCCTTGTTGACACTACGGCTGCCCGCTAGCGAACAGCCGTCGTCTGTGGGAAAGCCTCCCAAGGGAGCAGGGCTCGCTGGCTCGACTGGCACGCCGGCTGCCCCTGCCCAAGCAGCGCCTGCGCCTGCGCCTGCGCCTGCGCCTGCACCGGCGCCCGAATCTGCTGGCGCTGCAATGCCAACTGGCCCAGGCCTGGCAAAGAAAAAGACGCGTCGAAAAACGGAGTAGGGAGGAGAAAAGCAATGTGGATCAAGTCGCTGCTCGTTTTTGTCCTGTTGTCTGTGGCGATGGGTGCGGGCTCCGATGCTATTGCCCAGAAGAAAAAGGGGAAAGGAAAGACCACCGTGAATCCAGTCGTCATCATCAAGACCTCAATGGGTACTATCAAGGCGGAAATATTCGTCGACCGGACTCCGGTTTCCGCCAAGAACTTTCTTGATTACGTGAAAGACAAGTTCTACGACGGAACAATCTTCCATCGGGTGATGCCTGGCTTCGTCATTCAAGGCGGCGGCTTTGACGCTTCGATGAAGCAAAAGGCGACCAGACCGCCAATCACCAACGAAGCGAAGCTCGGACCGAAGAACACCGCCGGGACTCTGTCGATGGCGCGCACCAGCGATCCCAACAGCGCGACCTCGCAGTTCTTCATCAGTCTCAGAGACAACGCCAGCCTCGACTACCGCAACGACTCGCCACAGGGCATTGGCTATGCAGTCTTTGGCAAGGTGATCGAGGGCATGGACGTGGTGAACAAGATCAAAGACGTTCCGACCGGCGTATTCGGCCAGCATTCGGATGTTCCCAATACGCCAGTGGTAATCGAATCGGTGCGCCTGGCTACGAGCGTTTGACGCTTTTCAGTCCGCCGGCAAAGCGGACGAGCAGCGAACGTGGTAGCACGCTTTCGACCTTGCCCCGGCCGTGCTCCGGGTGCTCCATGACTTCTCCCGATCTGAACCGTTCCCTCGGAGAGTAGGCCCGGACGTTGGCGGCTTGCTGGAGCTCGTCTAGCAGGATGGCGCGTTCCCGAGCACGTTTGTCCTGGTGAACATCCTTGGTGACCTGGATGCCCGGAGAAGAAGGCGGTTTCTTTGCTTTGATGGGCGAGATGGCGCGGTAGTTGTGACGCGACCCGCACGCCTGGCACACGACTTTTGCCGGCAGGTCGTTGACAATCGCAGCGATCACGTGGGTGGTGATCGTCGCGCACGGCCCGCACCACGACTCGACTTCGGTGGCAACGCGGTAGCGCGGTACGACGTCTCCTCGGGGGGGAGCATCGGCTCCGGGGTTGACGGGCGGGCGCGAGGAGGTCGGTGCTCGAGTTGCCATGAATTCGTCGTCATGTGCCAGCTCCACCGGTTTCCCCACTGGTGGCGCTGGCAGCGTGGCCGCCAGCTTCTGCAGGTCGCCAACCTGACGACCGAGCGTGCGGTCGACTTCATCGCGATCCTTTTCGTCCTCGATCGCTGCGAGAAACTCGCGATAGCGCCTTGCCAGGTCGTCAACGCGGGCACGAGTGGCAAGCATCATGCTCTGCTCGGAGTATTCGTCGAGCGCGCGTTCTACCTGATCGACTAGATCGTTGGTCTCTTGGCGGATTGCCGCGAGATTCGTCTCCCATTCCTGATTCATGTCCAAACCTATACCAGGGTCGGACGACTCTGTTTAGCCCCAACCAAGAAAAATCAAAAGGCAAGGGAAAAAAGTGGTGGAAAAGTTGCCCACGGGGATCCTCTGTTCGACGATTCGGACACGATGAGCAGATCGAGCGCGGTCGCGTTGTCCGAGAGTTCCACTCTTCCCATTGTCCGCTCCAGTAGTCTTGGTGGCCCCGGTCGTTCTGGCCATTCCGTTCCTTCCACGGATGCTGGTCGTTCAGGCCGGAGCCGTGTTGGCGTGCCTGGCCTCGTTGGACTTGCCAGCGTGGCAACCCGTCAGCTCGAATTCGCCACGGACGAGAGCGAAGGCCGAGATGGATGCGAGGCCAAGGCAGCACCGTTCCTCAAGTGGGCTGGCGGCAAGAAACGGCTGCTCGACGAGCTCGTGGTGCGCTCTCCGCTTCGTTTCCGTCGCTACTATGAGCCGTTCCTGGGGGGGGGAGCTCTGTTCTTCGGGCTTGCCCCGAGGCAAGCGTACCTGAGCGATGCCAACGAGGAGCTGATCGCCTGCTACCACGCGGTTCGCGACGAGACCGAGCAGGTGATCGAGGTGCTTGCGCAGTATCAACAGAGGCACTCCGCGAGCCACTACTACGAGATCAGACAGCGCTGGAACGAAGAGAGAGACGAGCTCGATCGCCCCGAGCGCGCTGCCGCCTTCATCTACCTCAACCGCACCTGCTACAACGGACTGTGGCGGGTGAACAGCCGCGGAGCCTACAATGTTCCGCTCGGAAGCTATGTTCGTCCCCGCATCCTCAACGCCGCTGTGCTGCGCAGCGCGGCCCACGCTTTGAGATCGGCGGTGCTCGAGTCCAGAAGCTTCGAGTGGGTGCTCGACTCTGCTGGCCCGGACGATTTCGTCTACTTCGACCCTCCCTACGATCCACTGAGTGCCACCTCCAGCTTCACCAGCTACACTGCCGGATGTTTCGGTGACGCCGAGCAGGCGTGCCTTGCCAGCGCCTTCCGCGAGCTCGACCGGCGAGGGTGCACGGTCGTCCTCTCCAACAACGACACTCCTCTGATCCGCCGTCTCTACGCGGGCTTCGAGCTCCAGCAGGTGTATTGCAGTCGGGCAATCAACAGCCGTGCCTCGGGACGGAAAGCCATCGCCGAGCTCATCGTCACCAATGGCAGGTCACGTCGTCAGGAGCCGTCGCAGAATAACTTGAACAAAGTATTGGCGATGAGGCGCCCGGATGGCAAGGAGCGAGGAGGGCGCATACTCTCGGTATGAAACCGACGAGCGACGAAGCCAGCCGGGATGGATCGGCGGCGAGACTGTTCAAGTTATTTTGCGACGGCGACTCAGTGCCACGAATCGTATTCGGCGAACTGCATGGTGAAGACGCCACGGCCTTGGGTGAGTGAGCGCAGGTCTGTCGAGTAGCCGAACATCTGGCGTAGCGGCACCTTGGCCTGAATGGCACGTTTGGATATTTCAAAAAATTCCCCTTCGGTTGGTGAAACTCTCAATGGCTGAAAATATAAAGCGGCTTCGGTGGAACGCACCGCCTTGACCATATCCTTGAGTTCCGATGGCTCTAAAGCAAACTTATGATCCGGGCCAGGCAAATTCTTATCCGAGGTAAAATGCTTCTCAATAATCCGGCTGCCCAAAGCGGTTGAAGCCACCGCCAGAATAATAGGGTTTTCGCTATGATCCGATAAACCGCAAGGGCAACCAAAAATATTTTCTAAATAATTTATATACAAAAGATTGGCATTCTCAACTTGGGCGGGATAATTAATAATGGCATGCATTAAAACAAGGCCGTTATGATATTTCCTGATTAGATTGACCGCGTCTTCAATCTCTCCCAATGAAGAAACGCCGGTGGATAATATAATCGGCTTTTTCTTTTTGGCGACATGCTCAATCAACTTGAGATGGTTGCATTCGCTGGAAGCGATTTTGTAAGCTATCATTCCTACTTTTTCTAACAAATCAGAGGAATGTTCATCAAAAGGCGTACACAAAAAATCAATCTTTTTGCGGGAACAATAGCTGGCTAACTTACCAAGCCACTCAACCGGCATTTCCATTGATTTCATCAGTTCGTAAATATTATGGTATTTTTTGGCTAAATAGCCGGCCGTGTTAGCTTGCTTGGGATAAATTTTATACGCCTTAAATAATTGAAATTTTACAGCGTCTACTTTGGCT
>JAZDLZ010000897.1:0-5874 GCA_043801535.1 Pseudomonadota bacterium | reverse complement strand
ACCCATCACCATACTCCCAGCTGCGCTCAATGGCATTTCCAATGAGCCACCAGGAATCGCCGTGGCACACAAGGTCGAGCTGTACCAGAAGGTCGACAACACCGACGTCGTCCTGACCGGCGGCGCATCCTACCGAATGGTTCTCACGTTCACGGCTATGGGCACCGTCTAGTAGTCCTTTCCCCCAGGCAGAGCACACGCCCGATTCCCAACTCAATCAGAGAACAAGGAGAACTAACCAGTGCGCACTCCTCTGAACTACCTATTTGCTGGCCTGCTTCTCGGCGCCGGCTTTCTCGTCCTTTCTCCAGTCGAAGCCCAGGCCGGAGGAATGGGTGTTACGCCCACGACAATCGACTTCAAGGTGAAGAAGAGCGGCGACTACCTGCCGCCAATCAAGATCAGCAACGACGACACGCAGCCGTGGAACTTCAGCCTGGAGATCATGCCGCTCACCCACAACGATTCTGGCGCGCCAACGGTGGCGCCAGCGAGCTACCAGTACCGCGGCGACAATGTTCTGGTTGTCAAGCCGGAAAAATTCAGCCTGCCGGCTGGTCAGACCAAAGAGGTACGCGCCCAGGTGGTCATCCCCAAAGGACGTGTAGGTGGCGCCTATGCCGTAGTCTATGTGCTCGGCAAACCAGCCAAGGACGCAGGCGCAACCAATGTTGGCGCCAACGTGAGAGTCGGCGTCATCGTCGAGGTGAAGCTCCCCGGCGAATCAAACCTTCGCATTGGCGCCGAATCAGCCTACGCCACCCAAGAAAAACCGGACGGACCAGTCAAGCTCAACGCGTTGGCCACGAACCTGGGCAACGTACACGACAGCATCGGTGGCTCGATCTCGATCACGAGCGCAGCCAAGGAAATCGCCAGGATCCCGATTGCGCCAGCCACGGTGCTGCCAGGCGCGGCTCGCATTCTCGCTGGCTCGTGGACCATGCCCAAGAACATCGCCCCTGGCAAATACAAGCTCACTGCCAATCTGACTGCCCCGGCGGTAGCCAATGCCGCGACTGCCTTTGGCGAGTTGGAGGTGCTCAAGGCTGGCGAGATCGTCATGCCCAGGGCGGTGATCACCAAGCTGACCGCTCCGCCGTCCGTCCAGAAGAAACCTATCATCGTCGAGGCGTCGGTCTTGAATCGGGGCAACGCACCCTTGACCCCGACCGGCAAGGTAGCCTTCACCAACGAGAAAGGCCAGGAAGTCGCATTTTCCCAGGTGGTTGTCGAAAAACCGATTCTGCCCGGCAAACGTGAAGTGGTAAAGGCTGGCATCAAGGACGGACTGCCACCGGGGAGATACGAGGTTGCACTGATTCTCTCTTCCCCGACGAAGGTTCCCTTGGCCGCGTTCGCAACCAGCATGCAAGTGATCGAGAAAGAAGTCACCTTGGGCGGCGAAATCGTCCAGTTCGTCGGTCCGAAAGGCAAAGACAAGTTCTTCGTGCTCGATTTCGAAAACAAGAGCAACGTCGAGGTGGATGCCGAGGGCATCGTGATGGTTGCCGATTCCAACAACAATGTTGTTGGCCAGGTGCCGCTGACCAAGAAACACTTGGGCGTTGGCGGCAAGGCTAGCTTCCAGTACGACCTGCCCGAGGGATTGGATTCGGGGTTGTACGAGCTGCGCGCCACCCTCAACTACGGTGGACCATCGCCAGCCGTCAAGACCGTCAAGCATTTCGTGCAATAGCACCCTTCCGACCTCGTTCCGATCAGAGTACAATCAAACAGACGTACCTTCGCAGCTTTGCTGCCACGGGAGAGGTGAACCCTGCGGGTGTGTCACTGCAGAGGATTCGTATTCATCTGGATAGTGCTCTGCCTGTCGCTGAGCAGGCCAGCGCTAGGCGGTACGATCAGTATTGGCGCTAACGGGACCACGATCGATCTCGGGACGATTACCCCGAATCAACCCAACATCGCGCCCTTCTCGACTCAGATTGCGGTCCGCGCCTCCGCTCCCTACAGTCTGCTCGCCGTCGCTCCCAATGAGCTCAAGACCAGCTCCCGCGAGCAAACGATTCCGATCGACCGGCTGAAGTGGCGGCTCCATTCCTTCGCTGGCTCGCTGACTCCTTTTGTCGGTGGCAATCAGGTCATTCTCGGTGCCCAACCGCCGACCCCACCAGAGGGAAGAGCAGTGGTGCTCGACCTCCAGCTCGTTCCGTCGGCAGCCGATCCCCCGACCGCCGCCGACGGCAGCGATCCGTACCGGGCGCAGATCGAGTATGTGGTCACTGCCGGCACGATCGACCATTCCTACGCCTGGCCGAATCCCTTTTCGCCCGACGACGGCGATAGCGTGAACCGGGTCACTGTCATCCACTGGTACCAGGGTGTGACGCGCATGGTCGACGTTCTCGTCTACGATGCCTCGGGCGAAACCCTCGTCCGAACCTTGACGATCGGGCGACCGCTTGGCATCGGCGAGTAGACCATCGAATGGGACGGACGCAAAGACAACCGTGAGCTTGCCGACGAGGGCGAGTACTTGTACCGCGTGCGCGTCAACCCCGGGGAAACGGTCGACCCCAGCCTCACCCTGGCTGCTGGTCTCGTGGGGCTGGAGCGTACGCCTGGCGTTGGTACTGCCGTGGTCACGGGTGTCGTGACGTCGTCCGATTTCAGCCGGCCAGTAGCTGACGCCACCGTGTACCTCCACCGAGCTGGCGGCACTCTGCTGGCGAGCGCGACCACTGACCTTGGTGGCACCTTCCGCGTCGAAAAAGTTCCAGCAGGAACCTACTATCTGGTGATCGAGGCGCCGCTGCATTTTCCCTACTCCTCAGCCCCTTTCGAGGTCGAAGAGAGCCAGACGGTGACGCTGAATGTGCTCTTGACTCACAACCACTCGTTGACGATCACCAAGACCGCCGACGCCACCGACGTCGAGGCGGGCGACGTGGTGGGATTCACTATCGTGGTCACCGCTACTGGCGTCGAGACAGTGAGTGAAACCGTGGTCATCGACGACCTTCCTGTCGGTCTCCGCCTCATCCCTGGGACGGGACGGATTGGCGCGAAGCGGGTCTCGAGAGACCCACCCGGTGGCTCCGACGTGCTGAAAGGCAGGCGAGTCACCTTTCCGCTTGGCACGCTGGCGCCCGGCCAGAAAGAAACCATCTACTACGAGGCGCTGGTCGTGGCCGGCGCCAAGGTTGGCGCCCTTACCAACTCCGCCCGCGCGATCGGCATGGCTGCCGGAGTGGCAGTACACGCTGGTCCGACCTATGCACGAGTATTCGTTCACGACGGCGACACTGGCGAACGCTCACTTCTCTTTGGACGCGTCTTCCTCGACAAGAACGGGAGCGGTTTCTTCGAAAAAAACACCGACCAGCCGATCCAGAACGCCTCTGTCTTGCTCGACGACGGGACTATGGCACGCGCCGATTTTGCTGGCCGCTACAGCATCCGCGGGGTCAGCGCTGGTGCTCACGCGGTCATGGCAGTGGTTCCGCGTACTCCGGATGCCAACGGGCTTGTTGCTCCTGGCCCCTCCAGACTGGCGGCAATCGATCTGCGGCACGGGGTGGCGGAAGAGCTCAACTTCGCCTTTGCGCCAGACGAAGTGAAGCAGTGGGTGAACGAGGCTGCCCGCAACGCCGCGACCACCATCGGCAACGCCGATACGACCGTCAGCCTGAGCTTCGGCGCTACCCCCACCATTCACCTTGCTGGCCGCGTTGCTGGCTTTGCCGAGCACGATCTTGGCAAGGACTACCGGATTACCGCCTATCTGGACACCGCCCACGATCATCGCGACGAACGAACCGTTGGCCGCGACAAGAACTTCTTCCAGCCCGAGGTTGGCGACTTCTCGACGGTGACGCCGAGCGTGCCCGACAAGCTGGGCGTACGTCTCAACGCTCCGTGGGGCAATGTGCTACTGGGTCGCGGCAGCGTTGGCTTCGGCGAGTCCGAGCTGCTCAACAACACTCGCAGCTTTCTTGGCCTGGAGGCAGAGGTCCTGCGCAGGCAATGGGGAGCACGAGTCTTTGCCGGGGTCACCGATGCCATTGTCGTCATCGATGTCTTTGCCAACGACGGCACGACCGGACCATTCCAGCTATCGGCAATACCAGTGGTGCAAGGGAGCGACCGTCTCTTTGTCGAGGCCCGCGCCAGCAACGGTCAGGTGACCAGAGCGCCGCTGAGCAAGGACGACTACTCTCTCGACAGCTCGACCGGGCGTCTTTTCCTCCATCGTCCCTGGCCATTGATCTCCGCCAGCGGAGATAGCTACTACTTTGTCGTACTGTACGAGAGCATTCCGGCCAGCGAGCTGCCGAGCGCGCTCATCGCCGGGGGGAGAGCGGAAGCACGGATTGCCAGCCACCTCTCGGTGGGAGCCAGCGCGGTGGTCGAGGATGCCGAGCCAGCGCGCAAGAAGGCGGCAGGGATCGACGCGCAGCTCAAGACCGAGCACCTCGAGGTGATTGGCGAAGCAGCGGTCTCCAGCGCTGGCAGTGTGCTTCCTGGCGACCTGCCCGGGGAGGATCCCACTGCGCTGCGGGTTCGCGGTATCTATTCGTTCAGCGAAAATTTCAACCTCTATGGCTACACCGAGCGCGTTGGTGGTGGCTACAACCAGGACACCAACTTCCGCTTTGTCAGTCCTCCCGAGCAGCAGTTCGGCAATATGCCTCCGCCGTTCCAATCGGTGATCAGTCAACCCGTTCTTCGCGCGGCATTCAACGGACCAACACTCGGACCAGCGTTTCCCTTTTCGCTCTCCGGCGCGGCAGATCAATGGGAGCTCGGCATTGGAGCAGACTACCGACCCCGGCCCGATGTTGGCATAACCAGCGGCATCTACCGGACCACCGAGAACATCGAGGACTCGCCGGGACAGCCCACCGCCACGCGCTACACCAACTACGCCAGCGCGCTCTACACCCCTCGGGGGTACCCAGCAGTGTTCGTTGGCACTGCTGGCACCACCGGTGGCAACCCTCTGCAAGCAGACCAGTCGTTGTATGCGGGTAGCCGCTATGCCACCAAGCAGTGGAGCGTCGGCACCGAGCTCAAGCTCTCGACCAAGGAGGGTTCGGGGATCCAGGAGCAAATGGAAAGGGCAGCGCTGCTACGGGCACGCTGGCGGAAGCTGCGCTGGCTGCAACCCGGAGCACTGGTGCTTGTTGGCGATCAGACCAGGACCAACGACGGGGCTCTTCTCGGCCGCACCAACATGCTCGCTCTTGGCCTGGAAACATCATGGCCCAGCGTCGAGGCATATGCCTATTCTTCGGTGGCGGAGTCAGAAAGATACCTGGGCCAAGGAGAGACTGTCAAAGTCATGGCTGCTTTTGCTGGAGCCAGTTTCACCTTCCAGAACCTGGTGAGCAGTTTCAGAGTGGACGCTTCCAACAGCAATACGCTCGGCCTCCGGTACGGATGTAACGGCCGGATTCGGGCATTCCTCACCGAGGAAGTCAGCATCTATGGCACATTCCAGTACAGTGCCGGAGACTACGAAGAGAGCACCACGTTCTGGGATCACCTGGCCGGCCTGTCGTATCGTCCAAGCAGGAGCTGGCTCCCCCGCCTGTTCCTCAAGTACCGAGACCGAACCATGGCCACGTCCGCCGAACAGAAGTACCAGCGCCGGTCCAGGCTCGGAGCAATCGATCTGGTGTTCCCGCTGCTGCGCATCCACGGGAGTCTGGCGACTCGAGGGGCGTTGAAACGGGTGCATTCGATCGAGGGGGACATGGACTTGGCGGTGGCAGCAGAGGAGCTCACCATCACGCTGCGCAAACGCTATCAGATCATCGCTGGCGGCCGGCTTGCGAGCTCGACCAACAGCGGCGAGGTGGTGCTCGGCAGCACTCTGGGCGCCGGCATGGTCATCGGCCAAGGATT
>JAZDLZ010000892.1:0-5405 GCA_043801535.1 Pseudomonadota bacterium | reverse complement strand
ACCAAAGACCGAGAACGGCCTGCGCTCCCTCGGGTGCCTTGTCATGTCCATCCGACCGAGACACGTCCACGTCGGGTATCGCTGACGCTCTGGTTTCGCCGCCATCGACGGGGGACCAACGAGCAACGATCACACCCCTGCCGGGCGCCTGTGTTGCTATCGCCGCTTTTGGGGTCAGCTCGGCCGTGGGCGTCCGTTCTCTACCAGGCACTGACGGCCTGCGAGCGTCCATTCTCAACCACCGCAGAATCGCCAGCCAAGGGTTCTTGATCGCTACCGGCAGAGTACTTGCCATTTCGCATAGTTGGCGTGACGGCGAAAAGCCTTCACCGGGTTCGAGCTTGGGCATGGCGGTTGCAAGGTGCAAGCGCGCAGCAAGCGTTGGCCGGCCAGCAGCTTGGGAATCGACGAAGGGCACTCATCCGCGTAGTCTACCTGGTGTTACGTGATGATCGTATTCGTCCAGCAGACGCGGGGATTCTGCCAATTTGCGAAGCAAAAGGAGACTGAACGTGAGGAGCATCAAGCAATCACAATGGGCTAGCGGTGTGCTCTTGGCTACCTCGATGCTGCTGGCAGGCGCTGGCACGAGTGGCTGCGACGACGACGACGAGCAGAAGCAGCAGGAAGAGCTGGAGACCTATTCGCTCTGCCAACGCACGATGACCAAGCAAGCGGTACGCGAGATCTTCAACGGCGACCTGGTCATGGTCGACACCTACGCGGAGGCTGGATACTCCAGCTCCTTTATCATCACCCAGCTCGTGCTCTCTATTGTCTTGAACGGCATAGACTTCGACACCCTCGACTCCTACACCTATTCCTTCGAGGAAGACACTGGCTACTACGTCCTGGGAGATGGCGCCACCCGAATCGGCTTTCGTCTCCTCTTCGCCAAGGATTGGAAGGAATTCGCCGCCGGCGACCCGATCCCGTACGACTTCTTCGACGAGAAATCCTGGGTGACGGACGTCGACGTCGAGATGAACGGGCTCGATGTCGAGCTCAGCTACACTCCTGGCCCGCTCTACGAGCTCGTCGACGGCAACGTGTCCATCACCGGCGACCTCGACGACGTCGACATCGCATTCGACGTCAAGACCGACTTCTTGGCCTTCGACGTGAACAGCAAGCAGAGCTATCAGGGCAGCTCCGAGTGCAACCGAGCTGATACCCTCACCATCAACATGACCACCACTCCGGTGACCTTCCTCGAGCTGGCCGAAAAGGTCGAGGAGGGAGGATTCGGGATTTCCTACAAGGGAACCATCTACGACAGCCCCACCTTCGGCATCGACCAGGAGTTCACCGACGCGCCGATACTGATGAAGCGCAACGGAGAAAGGTGGCACTGGGAGGGCACCTACCGCTCCACCGTCAGCAAGGACGGCGAGAGCGTCTTCCAGAAAGGATTCATCTCGAACATCGCGCAGAACACCACCGAGTACTACTGCGACGAGAACGTGACCGAGTACATCGGCATCGCGCGGCACGCCCTCGACCGGGAGAGCGGCGTCTTCGAATTCGCCGACGGCACCGAGTTTCGCTACGGCCTGTCGGGGTTCTAGCAGGCGGGCACATCTAGAGGACCGTTCGGTGCTCTAGCATTGGATGACGCACCCGAGTATTCTCCTGCTCCTGGCATCAAGGGAGCTACCGATGAATCCACTGTGGCTATTGCGAGGCGACCACAATGCACCGGGCTGGCATCAACTCGAGCAAGATTCGCGAGCCGGGGTCGTCGAGGTCGTCCACTTCGACCGGGATGCGTGGGCGCTCATGCGCAGCGCCGAGCCGCCGAACGCCTACCAAGGTCTGGTGCCAACCGTGCCGCCCGACGGGCTGTATCTGGACACCTCGGGCAAACCTTTGTGCGTCGTCGGTTGCCAGATCGTCGCGAGCGCCAGGGACGTGATCAGGGCGCTTGGAGCAGAAGCAGAGAAGAAACTCGCCGAGTCGGGCGATCCGGAGCTAGCGCTCGAGCGCCTCGGACGCATCTACTGATTTTGGTGACCTGGTTCTCCGAGCCTTCAGACTTGGCAGACCGGGCAGACTTGGCTGGCAGACCGGACAGAGATACGTGCTGCGTCCATTCTGCGGTAGGCGGACGATCTGACCGCCATCGCGACGAGGGCAAGGCTCGCCCTGCCGGCCATAGACTCGCAGAGTGTGCTGGTTGGTGCCCGCTGTTCCAGTCGCGTCGACGAAATCGCGAAACGTGGTTCCTCGATTGCTGATGCTCCGCTGCAAGACCTTGACGATTGCCCGCCGGAGCGTCGCAGCCTGCTGCGGGCCAAGGCTGCAGGCGGGTGTTTCCGGGTGGATTCTGGCCTCGAATAGCGCCTCGCAGACGTAGATGTTGCCAAGGCCGGCTATCTGCGACTGATCGAGGAGAAAGGTCTTGACGCTCTGTCTGGTTCCTGCGGCAAGGCGCAGGAGCGTTGCGCTGGTGAGCTCGCTGCCCAGCGGTTCGACTCCGAGGCTGGCGAGCGGCGGAACGGCCAGCTCGCTGCGACTCGGCACGACCATCACCACTCCGAACCGCCGAGGATCGACGAAGCGCAGCTCGTTCTTCGCTGGCGTCCGACCTGTTCCTCTTCGTCTTCCTCGACCACTACTTGGCCTTTCCAGCGACCAGACCACGTGGGTGTGAAGCGCCCGAGGTTCGCCGGCTGGCGTGACGAGCAGTCGGCCGCTCATTCCCAGGTGAGCCACAATCGTGCTCTCGCCTTCCACCTCGAGAAGCAGGTACTTGCCTCGGCGCCTCACCTCGACGAAGCGGCGACCGACACAGGCCGAGGCCAGCGTGGGATAGTCGAGCCGCTGTCCGCCGCGCAATGGCATTTCGCTCGACCATACCTGGCAAATCAATGAGCCGCGTAGCGCTGGCACGAGATCCCGGCGAATGGTTTCGACCTCCGGCAGCTCAGGCACCTTGCACCTCGGTCGCGCTACCTGGCCTCGATTTCCTCGGTGTCCTCTGGTTCTTCGGCGCCGGTGGCTTCGATTTCGTCGGTTTTCTCGTGCCCGCCGTCCTCGCCCTCGCCCTCGTCGTCGTCGTCATCATCGTCGTTCGGCAGCGCTTCGTCGCCGGCGCTCTGGAGCGCACGGAACATGGCATTTCCGAGCTTTGCGAATTCCGCCACCGAGAGCGTCTCGCCGCGACGTTCTTCGTCGATCCCGACCGCGGCAAGAGCCTGCTGTGCCCCCAGCGGGGGGAACACCGAGCGCAGGGCATTGCGCAGGGTTTTGCGTCGCTTGGAAAAGCAAGCCCGCACGACTTGCCGATAGGTCTGCTCGTCCACGAGAGGGAAACGCGCTTCCGCCAGCGGCTCGAGCACGATGACTGTGCTGGCCACGTTCGGCTTGGGATAGAAAGCGCTGGCCGCGACGCGGAGGAGCAGCCGCACATCGGCGAAGGTCTGCACCATGACTCCCAACGCTCCGTATGCCTTGGTCGACGGCTGGGCGAGCAAACGGTCGGCCATCTCGCTCTGCAGCATGAACACCGCTCTCTTGACGACCTGCCGCTCGGCGAGCAGACCGAAGATCAGAGGAGAAGCAATCTGGTAGGGCAGATTGCCGGCCACTGCCAGGCGCACGCCCGCCTTGGAAGCAGCTTCCTCGTAGCTGAACGACAATGCGTTCTCCTCGACGATCTCGACGTTGGGGAGACCGGCCAGCTCTAGCCGTAGCACCGCGGCGAGGTCGCGATCGCGCTCGACCGCCAACACTCGGCCGCCACTGGCGCGATGGGCGAGTTGATGGGTCAGGGTTCCGAGACCCGCTCCGATCTCGACTACCCAATCGTCTTCGGCCAGGACCGCGGCTCTGGCAATCTCCTCGTGAACCGAGGTATCGACGAGAAAGCTCTGCCCCCACGACTTTTTCGCATGCAGGTGGTAGCGCGCCAGAAGCGTCCTGGGATCCGGCGGCCGTTTCATACTGCGACTCGCGACATTGGCGGGATGATTGGCGGGATTGAACACGATTCTCCGATCGATTCGTCGATCACGATGCTCCAGCAAGGGGTAAATTGGCCTCGGCGTTGAGCTCGACGCCGGCATGCTCACCGGCAAGCAAACGACGAGTGCCAGCGGCAGCAATCATGGCAGCGTTGTCGGTACAAAGGAATGGCGGAGGCACGAATACTTCGAAGCCATCCTCCTCCCCAGCTCGCACCAATTCGGCCCTGAGATATCCATTGGCAGCCACGCCTCCGGACAGCAAGACATTCGAGACGTGCTGCAGCCGTGCTGCCGAGCGAACCTTCGAGACCAGCGATCCGACCACCGCATGCTGAAAACTAGCACAGAGATCAGCCAACCCCTGCCCTCGCGGAATGCCGTGCTCTTGAACCCAGACGCGCATCCAGGTCTTCAGGCCGCTAAAGCTGAAGTCGAGATCGTCGCGGCGAGGCAGCGGACGAGGGAGCCTTATCGCCAGCGGAGTGCCAGTCGCCGCGACTCGTTCTATCAGAGGGCCACCTGGATAGCCAAGCCCGAGGAGCTTGGCCACTTTGTCGAACGCTTCGCCAGCCGCATCGTCCCTGGTGCTGCCGAGCTCGCGATATCTTCCCGGCTCCTCTACCAGAACCAGAGCGGTATGGCCGCCCGACACCAGCAAGGCAAGATGGGGGAACGGGGGTGCTTTCGGGTCTTGTCCTCGGGCATTCGTCAAAAAGATCGCGCTCAGATGGCCATCCAGATGGTTGACGCCGACAAGCGGGATTCTTCGCGCGTAGGAAATCGCTTTGGCGGTCTGCACTGCGACCAGCAGCGCGCCAACCAGACCAGGGCCATTGGTTACTGCGATGCCGTCGATCGAAGAAAGACCAAGACCGGCATTGGCGAGCGCTTGCTCGAGCACCGGGACGATGTTGAGCAGGTGATGGCGCGACGCCAACTCGGGCACCACTCCACCGTAGCGAGCGTGCACTTGAACCTGCGAGGAGATTTCGTTGGACAGAATCAACGACCCGTCGGCCACGACCGCTGCCGCGGTCTCGTCACAGGAGCTTTCGAGACCCAGGACGTTCACTGCTCGACTGGCTTTGGGGTTAGAGTTAGAGGGAATCGACAATTGCTTGAACACGATCGCGGTCCTTGGCACGAGGCCGGAGCTCCAGATACTTCTGAAGTGCTGATTTTGCAAGCTGAGACTGGCCTCGCTCGTAGTGAATCATTCCCTTGATCGACCACGCCACCGCGTTGTTGGACGAGCCTGCAATGGCCGATTCACATGCCGAGAGAGCGTCGTCGTTCTTGCCCTGATCCAACAGAATACGCGCCTTTAGCACGAGGGCCTCGCCCTCCGCAGCATTCAGCGCCAGCGCCTGCTCGACCAAGACCAAGGCTTCGCCCTTCTTGCCAGCTCGCGAGAGCTTGTCGGCCTGCCGCACCAGC
>JAZDLZ010000815.1:0-10668 GCA_043801535.1 Pseudomonadota bacterium | reverse complement strand
CCAAAGACCGAGAACGGCCTGCGCTCCCTCGGGTGCCTTGTCATGTCCATCCGACCGAGACACGTCCACGTCGGGTATCGCTGACGCTCTGGTTTCGCCGCCATCGACGGGGGACCAACGAGCAACGATCACACCCGGGGGCGAAACCTCGCTGGCTCGCGCCGCAGCGATGTGGTAAACATTTAGTCTCGATGGTTTCGGACGACAACGGTAAGAGAGGTCGCAAGACCAGTAACGGCGATCACGATCTCACGATCGATATCCTAAGGAGCATCCGCGACGAAATCGTAGGAATGCGAGCCGACACCAACGATCGACTGGAGCGCCTCGAGGTGCGTCTGGAGCATCTCGAGGTGCATACCGGCCGAGTGGAGCAAGGCGTGCTCGACCTCGGTCGCTTCATGAAACAGATCGCCCGAGACCAGGCCAAGCACGAGCGCTTCCATCTCCAGCACGTCAGTCTGCTCGAGAAAGACGTGGAGGATCTCAAGGAACGGGTGCGCAAGCTCGAGGAGAATCGCGCCCAGTAGCGTCCGTCCCATCCTCCCGCGAACCACCAGGCGCCGGCGGACAGTGCCGCGCTGCGCCATTGCGACTCGGCTCCATCTCCACCATCGCAGACCACCCTCACGACCTCGGGTGATGCTTCCGATAGATCTCGACCAGCCGCGCGCGCGACACATGGGTGTAGATCTGCGTCGTCGCAATGTCCGCGTGCCCTAGCATCGCCTGCACCGATCGCAGGTCGGCGCCGCGCTCGAGCAGATGAGTAGCGAAGGAATGGCGCAGCTTGTGCGGCGACAAGGCGGTGCGAATGCCAGCGATCCGAGCGTACTTCACCAGCAGCTTCCAGAACCCCTGCCTGGTCATCGCCCGGCCCAGCCTGGTGAGAAATAGAGCGTCTACGCGTTGCTTGGCCAGCCCGCCGCGCACCTCGGCCAAGTACTGGGCGATCAGCGCGCTCGCCGACTCTCCCAGCGGAATCAGTCGCTGCTTGCGTCCCTTGCCGAATGCGCGCACGAAACCGACCCGCAGATCGCAATCGACGAGACGCAGCTTGGTGAGCTCGGAGACTCGCAAGCCGGTCGAGTACATGGTCTCGATCATTGCGGCATCGCGCAGTCCCAGCGCAGTGGAGCGATCCGGCTGCGCCAGGAGGCGCTCGACCTCGTCGAGCGACAGCACGGTCGGCAATCGTCGAGCCAGCCTGGGGCTCTCGAGCGCAGCAGTCGGCTCGCTCTCGATCTCCCGCTCGTTCCGCAGGAAGCGAAAGAAACCCCGGATCGCCGACAGCGACCTGGCACGACTGCGGCTGGAGACTCCAGTCGCAGTCCTCGCCAGGAGAAAACCGGCCAGGTGCCCCGTCTCGATCGCGCCGACCGATTCGACGCCCTGGCGATAGAGATGCTCGGCGAGCTGGCGCAGGTCGCGCGCGTAGGCCTCGAGGCTGTTGGCGGCCAGGTTTCGCTCGACCTTGAGGTGATCGAGAAAGCGGTCTACCGCGGAGTCTATTGCCAGCCCCATCAGGAGAGGTTCAGCAAAGCCTTGACCGTGGCTATCACCTGAGAAGCCTGGATGGGCTTGGTGATATAGGCGTTGGCGCCGAGCGCCAGAGCGCGTTGCCGATCCTCCTCGCCACCCTCGGTGGTGATGATCACGATCGGAATGTCGCGCAGGTCTTCTTGACTGCGAATCCGGGCGACCAGCTTGAGCCCGTCCATGATCGGCATGTTGATGTCGGTGAGAACGATGCTCGGCTTGCTGAGAGCCAGCTTGCGCAACGCATCGACGCCGTCGTTGGCCTCGACAATGCCGAGGTTCTTGATGCGCCGCAAAGCAAAGACCACTAGCTGGCGCATCGTCGGGCTGTCTTCGACTACCAAGGCAGAGGGACCGTTCATCGGTTGTCCCCCCACCTACAGCAGAGAGGAAAAGGTGGCGAAACGAAAACGATGTGCCTCGCCGGTTTCGGCGGCCAGCCGGGCTGCCTCGATTGCGCTCGCCGCGTGGGCACCAAGAAGGTCGAATATCTCGAAATCTACCTCCACCAACTCGGTCTTCTGCGCCAAGAATTCCCAGATCGCCGTCACTCCCACTATCCTGTCCTTGATCTTGAGAGCAAAGCAAATACCCGGGTTGTCGACATTGGGATTGGTCCCAGTCCGAATCGCCGTGTCGTAGTGAGGCTCCCCGCTGGCCGCCACCCGGCCGACCACCCTTCCTTTGCCAACCGGAACTGGATCGATCTTCCCATCTCCTCCGTGCTTGGCAACGGGATGAACCAGCTGCGTGTCCTCGTCCACCAGCATGATCGAGAAGACCTTTGCTCCGACGAAGTTCAGGAGGATCTCCTCGATTATCTGCAGGACCTCGCGCAGGTCGATCGTCGAGTGGATCTGATAGGTCGCCACGTACAGGCTTGCCAGGCTGTTGTTCTCCCGCTCGATTTCGTGAAAGCGGGTGACGTAGCCTCGATTCTCGGCTTCGACGTATTCGTACCGCTTCAGTAGCTGATCCCTCTCCTGCGAGAGCACGTGGATTCTCTCGATCAGCTCGCGAAGAGTAGTCTGGGTAGGCAGCGCTCGGCTGGTAGACGCAAGCTGCTCCTCGAGTTGCACGACCCGGTAGCGAAGCTTCTCGTTCTCACGGAGAAGCTCTTCCGTGAACTCGATCCCCTTGCGAAAGAATGCCTGAACGAATTCCTTCTTCTTGCACAGAAGCTCTTCGCCGCTCTCGTTCTGATCGGACATTGCGATGCCTCGGCGGCGGATGTTAGCACGTCACGATCGCCGCTGGAAAGAACGCCCGTTCACCCGTTCACCCTACCTCCGGGCGAAACGAGCAATCGCCGCCGCAATCTGGCCCAACGGCAAAACCTCCGCTACCGCTCCGCTGCGAATCGCCTCTTCGGGCATGCCGGCAATCACTGCGGTTTCGGGCGTCTCGGCCACTACCATCCCGCCTCTCGCCTGGATCGCCTTGGCGCCTCGAGCGCCATCGCCTGCCATGCCAGTGAGAATCACGCCAAGCACTTCCTGGCCCATGACCTCGGCCGCGCTCTCGAAGAGTCGATCGATGGACGGCACGAATCTGTCCTCGGAAGTCGGGGCATCGATTCTCGTCCGCAGCCAACCATCGGATGCCCGCACTACTCGCATGATCCCGGCGCCAGGCGCCACCAAGCCGAGGCCAGGGCGCACTGCGTCACCAGTTCTCGCCTCGCGCACCTCGATCGCCGAGGCGCGATCCAGCCGCTCGGCAAAGGCGGTGGTGAACTTGGCAGGCATGTGCTGGGCAACGAGCAGCGCGATCGGCAGGCGCGGATCGAGGGCGGAAAAAATCTGTTGCAGCGCAGGTGGACCGCCAGTCGACGCTCCGCACACGATCAACCGGGGAGCTGCCGCCAGGTCAGGCGATCCATCGGCCGGCACCGCCGGCGGAATCACCGGCAGTCTCTGGGCACGCTCGGTGAGCGAGATCATGCGCAGCTTGTTCACCAGCCGAACTTTCTCGACGAGATCCCGCTCGATGAGTCGCAGGTCGGGCGATATTCCTTTGCTGGGCTTGGCGATGAAATCGAGCGCGCCGAGCTCGAGTGCCTTGAACACATTCTCCCGGCGCGCATAGCTCGAGATCACCAGCACTGGCGTCGGCCGCCTGCTCATCAAGATGCGCAAGAACGCGAAGCCGTCCATCTTGGGCATCTCGAGGTCGAGGGTAATGACGTCGGGTGCGAACGCGAAAACTTGCTTCAGACCCTCGTCACCATCGCCCGCGGTGGCGACGACCCGGATTTCCGGCGTGGCTTCCAGCATCGAGGAAATGGCCTGCCGGTTGTACGCCGAGTCGTCGATGACCAGGACTCGAATCTCTGGAGCACCGTGACTGTCGCTGCTCATGGTCTTTCCCCCCCTCGTCGTCCTCCCGCCGACACCAGTGGCGGTTTGCCCGCTTCGTTCTTGGAGCTGTCGGTCGCATGGAATGGCTTTCGGTAGACCATGTCCCGCTTCAAGTGAACGAGCTCGAATGCAGTGGTGATGTTGAGCAGTGACTCCGAATGGCCGAGGAGCAGGTAGCCGCCCTTCACCAGACGCCGGTGGAACGACATGACGACCCGCCGACGCACCTCCATGTCGAAATAGATGAGAACGTTGCGGCAGAAGATGACGTCGACGTCTCCGACGATAGATAGCGTGTCGTCGTCGAGCAAGTTCACCTGCCCGAAGGAGGCGACCGTCTTGACTTCGTCTCTGAGCTGGTACTTGCCATCGACCTCGCGAAAATACCGGCGGAGATAGCGCTCGTCGGTGGCCCTGAACGAAGATCGTCCGTACACGCCTTTGCGCGCTACCTGGAGCACTCGCCGCGAAATGTCGTTGCCAAAGACGCGTACGTCCCAGTCGTGGAACAACCCCGATTCGAGGATCAGAATGACAATCGAATAGACTTCCTCGCCGGTGGCGCACCCTGCCGACCACACTGTCAGGCGCTTGCCACGTGGCTTGCGCGTCCAGATCTCGGGAAGGATCTCGTCGCGAAAAGCCTCGAGCTGATACATTTCGCGAAAAAAATACGTTTCGTTGGTGGTGATCCGCTCGATGATCTCTTCGATCTCCGTCTTCCGACCGGGATCGTAGCGGAGATAGCGATAGTAATCGCCGAAGCTGCCCAGCGAGAGTGCTTCTAGCCGGTGAGCAAGCCGCCGGTGCATCAAGTACTTGGAGTCGTCCTGAAAATAGATCCCGCAGTACTCGTATATGAAATCCCGAAGAAGCCGAAACTCCTCGGATGACATCGGTATCGTCTGATCGAGGCCCGGCACGCTCCTACTCCCCCTCCCCGATGCTGGTTCTCTCTCCCACGTCGTTCCCGCTCGTCGCCGCTGGGACTCCAGCAGCAGGAACCGCCACCGCAGGAGTAGTAGCAGGAACGGCGACCGCCGCGGCATTCACCGCCGCAGCGAGCACCTCCCGAACCAGAGGATCGGCCTCGACCTGAGCTCTCGCGACCAGGGCTTCCTTCACTCGCGCCGCCTCGCCAATCCGTTGCGCCAGTCCATCGACGGCCAACCGGCGCACATCCCAGCGACGGTGGCCGAGCGCCGCAACCAGGGCATCCAGAGTCCGCTCTCCAGGGGTCTTGACGAGCGCCATGACTGCCGCCTTGACCACTTCGGCGTCGTCATTGCCAATCGCCGCCAGGAAAACACTCTCGTCCGCGGCCGCGTCCGAGGCCGAGGCCGAGGCCGAGGATTGACCCGAGGCCAGCATGCTCAATGCCTCGATTGCGTGCACCGCCACTGCTCCCACTGCTGCCCGAGCGAGATCGCGCAGGGCTGGCGCTACGCGCCGATCGCCAAGGCTTCCGAGGGCCCGCAGGGCGGCAATCCGCACCGATTGTTCCTCGTCGCCAAGGGCTCCAATGAGAGCTTGAACGACCTCTTGGTCTTGGATCTTTCCGAGACCATAGGCGGCGGCGGCGCGAACGCCGGAGTCCTCGTCGGTGAGCGCGTACACGAGAGCGTCCCTGGTCTCGGGCGCGTGGCCAAGGCTGGCCACCGCCTCCACGGCAGCCCGGCGCAGCAGCGAGTCATCGCTGTGCAGCGCTCCCAACAGCAAGGAGCGATCCGTGGCTCTGCCCATGGTTGCCAGCACTCGACACAAGTGGACTCCGAGGGGACCGCCCTCGATCCCTCTGGCGCCAATGAGCATTCGAACCTCGTCGTAGAAGCGAGTACCGAGCTTGCCAATCGCCTGAGCTGCCACATGAGCGAACGAGCTATCGACGGCGTGCTCGAGCGCGTGGAAAAGAGGTGCGAGCACGCTCCTGCCGCCGATCTCACCAAGGGCACGGGCTGCGGCAATCGCCGCATCGGTGCTCTCGTCCTCCAGACCGGCAATCAAGACACTGCTGACTCGAGTATCTGCACCGGCAGACCCGAGGCGAGCCAGCGCCGTAAAGATCGCTGCCTTCAAGCTCGGCCGCGCCTCCCTGCCGACCTCGACGAGGGGGGCGATTGCCTTGGGACCATACGCAACGATGGCGCCGATCGCGTCGGCGCGAATCTCCTCGTCGGCAAGGCAACAGATCAGTCGGCCGAGTGCTTCCGTCCAGCGTCCCCAACCGAGCATCTCGACAGCGGCTTTGCGTACTGTTACTGACTCGGCGCTGACCAAGGCCACCAGTATCTCGACGACGTTGCCCGAAACTGCGGCAATTGCCGATTCGATCTCCGTCTGATCCTTGCGACCTTCTCGCGCGTGGTGGAGCGATGCCAGTCCTGCAACTGCCGCCTCTCGCACCGCTCGACCTCGATCGCCAAGTCCTTCGAGAAGAAAGGGCAGCGCTCCGGCATCGCCAGTTCTACCCATGGCCTCGAGAGTTGCCCTTCTCAGGACCTGTTGACCGACGAGTGGCGCCAGCTCGACCAACGGTACGACGACGCCAAGCTTGTTGAGCGCCTCGAGCGCAGCAAGCCGGCCAAGCAGGTCGCCAACCGGCAGACGCCGGCGCAGTGCCAGGGCCGTGCCCGGACCACCGGTGTTGGCGAGCGCCTCGGCCGCCGCCGCCCTGGCGTTCTCGTCGGGATCGTCCAGGGATCGCACCAGGATCGGAACAGCGGCAGTATCCCCGATCGCCCCCAGAGCGTCGATCAACAGCTTGCGATGAGGCCCACCAGCCTCGAGAGCGGTAGCGAGCGGACCGACGGCTGGTCTTCCGATCAGCGCCAGTGCCTCGATTGCCGCATTGCGCAAACCGACATTCGAATCCTCGGCGAGAGTTGCAATGAGCATCGGCACCGCTCCGTCGGGGTCCGGCCAGCGTGCGATCCGGGCGATCGCATCCTTGCGCACTCGCCAGCTCGAATCGCCCAGGGCATCGACCAGGATCGACAGAATCCCTGGCGCCCACTCCTCGGGAATCTCGGCCAGCGCTCGCCGTCGATCTTCCTCGTCGAGACCGGCCAGACGCCTGCGGATGCGCTCCGTTTCAACGTCGTTCACTGCCGCCCCCCTTTGCGCCTTTGAGAACAAAACGCCGCGAGCGCAGCACCAACGAAATCTTCTTGCGCGGCGATCGACCGGGGCACCCACGACTGAAAGAGCTCACGACCTGCCCGCAGATCATCGCCAAGGAGCGCCTCGAGCTCCGCAGCGCTACTACTTGCATCCACTGCCGCCCCGTTGTACAGCAAGACGTCGGCCACGATGAGCCTGGCCAGCCGCGCTGCTCGCTCGCTGGCACTCTCGCCATCGACACAGAGCTCCTCGAACTGTCGTTCGGTCTGTCGTTCGCTCGCGCCCTTGATTTGCTCGACCTCGGCGTGCCTGGCCGACGGCGATGCCATTGGCGCGGATGCGCCGTCGCTGCACGTGGCTGTGGGCCGGCCGTCTTCGGGTGGCGGTGGCGGTGGCGATGGCTGTGGCTGTGGCTGTGGCGCTGGTGCCGTGACAGGTGCCGGCAGGATTCTCGCCAGCTTGGCAGCCAGTTGGTTGGGGATGTGGTGCTGCTCGATGTAGTCGTCTGCGCCGTAGAGTGTCGAAGGCCGGCGCTTGTAGGCTGTCTTGGAATAGACCGAAGCGATGAGCACCACCTTGGTAGGGAGGCCGCGACTGTGGATCTCGTCGCACAGCTCGTAGCCAAGAACCTTGGGGAGCCCGACATCGACCAACAACGCATCGGGTGGAACCGGACGCCAGGCAAGAAGCGCACGCACGCTTTCTCCTTCGGTCAGGCCGACAGCGAGATAACCCGCTTCCCGCGCCACGCGCAACGCTGCCTCCCGAATCGGCTCGAGCTCGTGGGCAACGACGACCAGTGCTCGCCGTCCCTGTCCAAGCGTAGCCGTGCCCGTAACCGTGCCCGTAACCGTGCCTCTACCTGTGTCGTCCGTGTCGGTTTCCGTCGCAGAATGTGTTCCAAGCGTCATCGTGCTAGTCATCTACGAGCTCGTACCGTGCGGCCGTCAGCCGCCTGGGCTATGAAGTTGGGTGGAATCCAATCTGGCCAACGATATCTTCTCTTTTGTCGAGAGGATCCGGTCAATATCCAAAACCATGAAAATCCGTCCCCTGTGGTGGCAGACCCCGCTGAAATAGTGCGAGGCATCGCCTTCCACCAACTCCGGGGCGGGCCTGACGTCGATCCGCGGTACGCGAAGAACCTCCTTCACGGCATCGACCACCAACCCGACAATCCGACCTTCGATTCCAATAATCACGTACTTCGTTGCCCTCGAGGGCGGCGGAGCCGGAAGATCGAACCGCTTCCGCAAGTCGACAATGGGCAAAATCACTCCTCGCAGCCCGACCATTCCTTCGATGAACGAAGGCGCCTTTGGCACAGGAGTAATCCGCAACGGATTGATGATCTCCTTGATGCGCATGATGTCGAGAGCATATTCCTCGCCTCCGACCAGGAAAGTGGCGAGTTGGATGATGTCCTGTGGCTCCGCTGTCGAGCCATACGTCATCTGCCCCCTCCTACTCTGAACGACAAGATGGCGTCCAGGTTCAAGAGGACCAGCATTCTCCCCGCATACGGCCGCCCAATCCCTTGGATGAATTCCGAATCGGCACCGCCAATGGTCGGCGGCGGCGGTTCCACGTCCTCGTCGCGCATTCGGAGCACTTGGTGAACTGCATCGACGATCAATCCGTAGGGCTCCTCGTCGCGAGAAACCACCAGGATCCTGGTCTCCTTGGTCGGCTCGACCGGCGGCATGCGCAGGCGGACCCGCAAATCGATGACCGGCATCACCTCGCCGCGGAGGCAGATGATCCCTCGCACGAAGGAAGGTGTGCGCGGCACCTCGGTGATCGCTCGCAACTTGAGAATCTCGCGGATGCGCAGAATGTCGAGGCCGTGCTCCTCTATGCCCAGAAGGAAAGCCAACACCTCGCGCTGGTATTCGGCGCTGCGATCGCGAAAGTAGCCGTGCCGATAGGTAGTACTCTCGGCGGTGAGGCCAAGACCCATGGCACGACCGACGATCATGCCGCCTCCGGAAGGCCAGTGCGCAGAGTCTCCTCGACGAGCGAAGCCACGTCCAAGACCAGCACGGTCTGCTGACCACCGAGCTCGGTGGCGCCGGCAATCCCGGTAACGCTCGACAACGACTTGCCGAGGTTCTTGATGACGATGTCTTGCTGGCCGGTCAACTCGTCTACCACCAACCCGAGCCTGTGCTGGGCAAGCCCGACTACCACGACATACTGATGCTCCGGCCGGCTTCCGTCGCGAGAGAGACTGAAAAGAACGTCGAGATGGACAAGAGCGAGAGTCTGCCCGCGCAAGGTGAGCACCTGACGACCTTCGATCGTCCGAGTGTCCGATCTGGTGATGGCCAAGCTCTCGAGCACGCTATTCAGCGGCACTGCATAGGTGCGGCCGGCAACCCGGATGATCAGGGCTTGAATGATTGCCAGGGTAATCGGAAGAGTAATGGTGATGGTGCTACCTTTGCCGACGACCGAGGCGATATCGATGATTCCGGAAAGACGGGCGATGTTCGTCTTGACGACATCCATGCCTACACCGCGTCCGGAAAGCTCGGTGGCTTGATCTTTGGTCGAGAAACCTGGAAGAAACACCAGGTTCAACAGGTCGCGACGCGAGAGCTCGGCGGCGGCGGCAGCGTCGAGGAACCCGCGCCTCAAGGCGATTTCGAGGATCCTTTCCTCGTCGAAGCCGGCGCCGTCGTCGGTCACCTCGATTACCACGTGATTGCCCTTTTGCTGGGCAGACACCGTCAACGTACCGACCTCGTTCTTGCCTATCCGTTCCCTTGCTTCGGCAGGCTCGATACCGTGGTCGATGGCATTGCGGATGATGTGCATGAGAGGATCGGAAAGCTCCTCCACGATCAGCTTGTCGAGCTCGGTATCGGCTCCACTGATCTGAAAACGGATCTTCTTGCCGGCGTCCCTGGATATCTTTCGTACCACCCGCGACAGCTTGTCGAACATCTGTCCAAGCGGAACCATCCGAACCTCGAGAATTCCGCTCTGCAACTCGTTGAGCCTTCTCTCCAGCGCCCGGGTTTCCCGGTGCAGGGAACGAGTGAGCTCGACCATGCCACCCTGCCGCAGCTCATCGAGGACTGTCATTATCCCGGAGCGCGCCAACACCAGCTCACCGACGATGTTCATCAAGTGATCGAGCTTGCGAATATCGACGCGTACTGTCTGGCTTACCGATTTGAGACTGGGCCGGTCCTCCTCCTTGAGCCCGCCTTCGCCAACGGCCGAAGGTACCTCTGCCACCGCCTCGATTTCGTCCGCCATTTCTCTAGGGGAAGCAGTCGCCGGCTTGCCACTCGCAGGCTCGACCCCTATTGTGCCTCCGGTTGTGCCTCCAATCGTGCCTCCAATCGTGCCTCCGGCAGCGGAGCCGGCACCGACGCCGGCACCGACGCCGGCACCGGCACCGGCACCCGGAGCAGCACCTGGTTTCGTTCGCTCGGCCGTCCGAGAACGCTTGCGTCCCGGCAGCTCGTGGATGATGACTCCCAGGCCGACCACTGCCTCTCCAACCCTGGCGGCAGCGTGGTCGCTACCCATGATGATGTCGAGCTCGATCTTGTTCTCGTCGGCGAGATCCGAGCTCGGCAGGTAGGTGATCACTTCTCCGAGAGGCTTGACCCGGGTCTTCAGATCCTCGAGCCCC
>JAZDLZ010000800.1:0-5046 GCA_043801535.1 Pseudomonadota bacterium | reverse complement strand
GAGTGAGCACTTCCTCGGGACTTGCAAGCAAAGCCACAGTTCGCCAGAGCGGCCGACCGCTGTCTGTTTCCCAGAGATGGACAAGCCCGTCCTCACTGCCAGTGGCGAGTTGCCTGCCGTCCGGGCTGAATGCGAGGGCGGCAAGGGCAACGGCTCGACCGCTGCGCAGTACCAGCGACCGGTGGCTGTCGAGCTCCCAGATCGCTGCGGTGCCGTCGGTGCTGGCGCTGCCAACTCGTCTTCCATCGGGGTGAAAGGCGACGCGATTGACTATTCCACGGTGAGTGCCCAGGACACGACTGGTGCCGTCGCTGGCTCTCCATATTCGTACTATCTGATCCTTGCCCCCCGAGACGAGCGTCTTGCCGTCGGGACTGAAGGCGACGCTGGTGTTGTCGCCGGCGGTGCCTCTGAGGAGGCGGCGCTGCTTGGAAGCCTTGAGATCCCAGATCACCAGCGCTCGGTCGCGACCAGCGGTGGCGAGGAGCGATCCGTCGGGGCTGAAGGATATCGACGCCACGGCATCGTGAGGGAGTCCTGGAAGGACAGTACGCAAGACCAGGTAGTCGGGCGACCCAGGCTCGGCGCGAGCAGTGCTGGCGCCGAGCTCCCATAGTTTGATCTCCCGGGTTTCGCTCGAGGTCGCCAAAAGCTTTCGGTCCGGGCTGATGGCAATCGTGTTGGCGAGCGTGTTGCCGATGATTTCGCCCGGGCCGAGATCGCCGATTCGCCACAGCCTGAGGGTGCGGTCGTGACTTCCAGTCACGATGGCTCGACCGGTCAAGAATTGCGCTGCAGTCACGATATGACCGTGTCCCGCGAATACCTGCTCCTCGGCGCCGGTAGCAACGTTCCACAGTCTCGACGTTCTGTCATAGCTCGCCGAGGCGAGCAGCTTCCCGTCGGAGCTGAAAGCCAGGTCGAAGATGGTCGCTCGATGACCGGGAGAGCCCGGCATCGTCGGAATCGCCGGATCCCAGACCCGGACCGTCTTGTCCCAGCTCGACGACACGATCAGTCTGCCGCCGGCAGCAAATGCCAATCCGGGAATCTGGTGGGTGTGTCCCTCGAAGACTGCGACTCGTGCGCCGGTCTCGATATCCCAGACCCGAATCCGTTTGTCGTTGCTGCTGGCGACGATCAGCTTTCCCGTCGGGTGAATGGCAATGTCCCGGATTCTTCCCCGGCTGCCGCGGAAGACGGCAGCGTCCTTGCCGGACGTCGTGTCTGCCAGATGGATCAAGGAGTCGCTGGTGCTGTAGGCGAGCAGCTTGCCAGCCGGATGAAACGCCAGACCGTGAGCATCGGATATGCGTTTCACCTCCTTGGCATTGGCCCAATCCCAGATTCTTACCGTGGCATCGAAGCTGGCCGAGCCGAGCCACCGTCCGTCGGGACTCCACTCGATGCGATGAATGGGCGCCTGGTGACCTGAAAGCGCGGTTTCCCAGCCATCGCCGTCCACGCTGTGGATGCGGACGATCGCGTCTCCTCCGGCGGAAGCCAGGTATCGACCGCCGGGATCGAAGCCCAACGAGTAGACGATTCCGTCGTGAGCAGACCAATCCTGAAAGGTATCGGTCCGCAGATCCCAGAGACGGATTCGTCCGTTCAGCGAACCAGTAGCGACTCTCTTGCCATCCGGCGAGATGGCCACGGCCCAGGTTGCCTCCTCGTGCCCTCGCAAGGGTCGTACTGTCGTGCCCTCGAGATTCAGGAGATAGGCGCGTTTGTCGCTGCACCCGACCGCGAGGCGTTGACCGTCCGGCGACACCGCGATGCTGCCCAGCTCCGCCGGCAGCTCGTAGCGCCGGACCAGCGGATTGTGCTGCATTTGCCACCAGAGCGCGCGCGCCAGCGCGGAATCCTGAGTCTCCAGAGACGATCGGAGCTGCGCCCTGGCCTCGAGCAGATCGTCGCGTAGCATGGCCGCCCGAGCGCCCTGCGCCTCTGCCTCGGCGCTGTTGATCTGGGCAAGAAGCCGTTGCGCCTGAGCCTCGACGCGCTGTTCCTCGGCAAGGCGCTTCTGCCTTCGCGTCTCGCGTTCCTTGACCATCGAAACCGCGGCGATCACTGCCAGCAGCAGCATCGCCGCCACCACCGAGGCCGACGCCGACCACCATCTGCGAATCCGTGCTCGTCGCTCCTTCCGCTCTCCGGCGGCGAGAAACCAATCGACCATCTCGGGAGGCGTGGCCGACGAGCGATCCAGCATGCGGCGGGCTTCCTGCAGAGCGTCGCCCGTCCAGACTTCCTCGTCACGCCTGCCGCGCTTGTCCCAGAGCTCCGCCGCCTGCCCCACCTCGGCGAGCACCCGCAGATCCTCCTTGCTCTCCTCGATCCATCGCTCCAGTCGTGCCCAGGTGCGAACCAGTGATTCGTGCACCAGCTCCACTACCGCGCTCCCGCTGTCGGGCCCCGATCCCTGTCTGACCACGAGCAGTCGTCCGTCTACGAGCCGGCCCAGCACCGTCTCGCCCTCACTCCCCATGCCTTCCAGCACTCGTCGGACCTGCATGACGCGGCGGGTAGCTTCCGGGGTTACCAGCCTCAGCATCAGTTGGCGGGCTATCATCACTTGCGCCGGCGGCATCGATCCGATCAAACCGTCGGCGTGCATGGCCAGCGCGCCACTGACGCCACCGATTTCTCGGTAGATGGCACGAGTGAGCGTCTTCCGACTGCGATCGCGTCGCTCCCACAGCAGATGGCTGGCGAACTGCAGCAGCGGAAGACACGCGAGGTCGTCCTTCACCGCCGCGACCATTTCGTCTACCAGCGTCGGATCGTCGAAACTGTAGCCGACCGTGGCGACCTGCTTGAGCAGGATTTCGCGCAGAGCTTCCGCGTCGGGACGCCTCACCACCGTCACCCGGCTGAGCGCGTTCCCGACCTCCGCGCTCTCGGCGATGCGTCCGAGAAAGTCGTCGCGCACCGTGACCACTACTCGTACCGGGCTTTCCGGGTCGTCGACTGCCGCGCAGATCGCCTTCATGAATTGACGGCGGTCTTCTTCGTTGCTTCCCCGCAGGGTATAGAGCTCTTCGAGCTGGTCCACCAGCAGCAGGACCCGGCACTTTTCGGCCTCTGCCAGGGTGTGGAGCTTCAGGTTGAGAAGTGCCGGCGATCGACGGAGATGATCCTCCAGGCGGTCTTCGCTTTTCGGTTGCTCAGCCTCGTTGCCCGTTTCGGCGAGAATATCGAGAGCAGACCGTCCCATCAGCGCCGTAATCCTGCCGGTCTTCTCGGTGGTCTCGCTGCGCGAGATGCCGAGCGCCATGGCGGCGAACGGATCGTTGCCCGGCCGGAACCGGAGGACAATCCAGGATCCCTGTTCCCGCAGGCGTGGCACTACTCCGGCGCGAACGAACGAGCTCTTGCCAACTCCGGAAGGACCGACCACCGGCAAGAATACCTGTTCTCGCATACTCTCGACGAACGCGGAGATTTCGGCGTCGCGACCGAAGAAGGTGTCCGCATGGCGTTCGGAAAACGGTAGAAGCCCCCGGAACGGATTTGCCTCGGCGGTCAGCTGCCGGCGTGCCCGCATCAGGAGCAGCTCGACGCGTGCCGCCACCTCTGGCGCGGTCGGTCGGAGCTTGGGATCTTTGGAAAGGCAAGCGAGGACGAGATCGATCAGGTCTTCGGGTGTCTCTCCGCCGGAGATTGGTGGCTTGGGTACCGGAGCATGGGCGATGACGAGGGGGCGAAGCTCTCTGGCGGTGCGAGCTTGGTACGGGCGACTGCCGACGACGAGCTCGTAGAGAATCATTCCGAGCGCCCAGACGTCTCCCGCTGCCGTTGCCTCGCCGCCGAGCCAGTACTCCGGCGCGAGGTAGGCCGGGGTGCCGTGCACTTGACCAGGAGACGTCGCGCACACTTGAACATCGTCGTCGCCCTCGCCGATTTCTTGCCAGACCCCGGATACTTCGTTCTCCTGGTCGACCAGCTTGGCAAGGCCAAAATCGAGAACTCGGGGGCGGCCGTCCTTCGGGATGAGAACATTCTCCGGTTTCAGATCGCGGTGGAGGATGCCGCGCCGGTGAGCTTCCGCCAGGGCTCGAGCGATTGCCCCACCTATTCTCATTGCCTCTCTAATGCCCGGCATTCCCTCGTTCAAGCGCTGCCTGAGGGTCTGCCCCTCGAGGTACTCGAGCGCCAGATATGGCATTCCGTGGTATTCGCCAATGGAATAGATGCTGATGACATTGGGATGGCTGAGCCTCGCCGTCGTCTGGGCCTCGCGCTTGAATCGGAGAAATGCGGTGTTGTTGCAGGTGCGCGAGCACACCAGCTTGAGCGCAACGCGACGGCCCAGCATGGTGTCGCGGGCGAGGTACACTTGACTGGTAGCGCCTTTGCCCAGGAACCGGGTGACCTTGAAGTGGTCAACCATAGTTCCGATCGCGAGGAGCGGTTCGGTCATGGCTCAAGCCAGAAATACCGTACCTGATCCGGCGCTAGCGCGCCTCAAGACCACTCCTCCGCCCCTCCTCTCCGAGGAGGGGAACCGCGGCGCGTCATCTCCCGGGCGACCACCAAATTGGTGCAGCGCCGCGACTCGCTCCGCGCGGCGAAGCCGCGCTGCGCTCGTGGTCACTATCGCCGTTTTAGGGACCGTACCATGCTCCGTTGCTTCTGGGGCCTTAAAATGCATGGGTCTCTGCTCTGGAAATGCGTAGGTGTGAAACCAAGGTGGCGCCTGACTGGGTGGCGCTGCAACAGGTTTTTCGCGTTTTCTTGGTTGATCTTCGGCGCCTGTCAGCAAGGTGGCGGAGCCGGTGACGGATCTGGTGGTTATTCAACAGCCCCCGCGCCTCCGGCTTTAGTCGCCGTCGCAAAATAACTTGAATAGGCACGAGCACGAGCACGAACTGTAAAGCAAGAGCCCCGAGAAATGGTCGGTGCCGGTCGAGGCACCCGTCGGCCGGCGTCCGGCAGAGTTTGGTTGCGGCGCGAACCGCGCTAGAGAGAGCAGCCAGGAACCTGGTATGCTCTCTGCAAAGGGAGCCCACCATGAGGCAACTAACGCTACTCTTTCTTGGA
>JAZDLZ010000797.1:0-4566 GCA_043801535.1 Pseudomonadota bacterium | reverse complement strand
CGGGCTCGTCTCCGGTCGCGTCACGCCGCGGTAGTCCTTTTTTGCACTACGGCGTCTCTGCAAGTGACCGAAAGCAAAAGAATATGCCGCGCGAGGTGGTCAAGTCAGGTTGCCTGTTGCCGGTCGCCGGTTGCCTGTGGCAACAGACAGTTCTAGGAATTGTAAGTAGTTAGCTGATTCAATCGTTTCCAAACGCAGCGAATCGCCAGTCATTTTAATTAGTTGCGTTGGGAACGATTCATCGAAAGGCTCTCACATCCCGGGTTCAAGACCCCACCGGAGCTTTCACCGATTTGGACATCGAGGAGCCGCTTGATCTGGTGCTGCGGCGGGCTGTCTGACCCCGTCATCCCTGTTCGGACGCTACGTCTTGGCCTCGAAAGACGACCTCGCTGTCAGCCAGGCGGAAGCGGCGGCGGCGGTAGACGTACCATGCGCCAGAACCGCCCAGCAGACCGCCGCCAATGAGGCCCACGAGGGGATGAAGCCCCGCAACCAGGGTGATGAACGCACCTGGGATCGCGCTCACGATGCCTATTGCCACACCAGGGATCAGCGACTCAAGCCCGACGCGCCGAACAGCAGAATCCTCTCGCCGGCCGCAGTGCGGGCACGCAGCAAGGCGGACGTTCAGGTCCGCTTCACGAGACGCTGCCTTGTCGGCGTCTGCCGCCGCTCGCTGTCGTGACGCACCCATACCGATGAACAGGGGGCTCTCTGCGATACCCGCGCCGGCAGCGACGAAGTCCACCTGGGCAGTGAAGCCGCAGTACTTGCAGGAGAAGGTCGTCTGTCCCGCCACCGTGGTGCGGGCAACGTGCTTCATGCCGATGGGCAATCGCATGGCTGGTGGTTACCAGTCAGAGGTAGAGGCTCCTTGGGGCACTAGCGGGAAACGCAACAGCGGAAGCCAATGGTGTCGCCGTCGACGTCGTCGACCGGGACGCGGTCAGCGCGGTAGCGGCAGCGTAGGTAGTCAATAACGAGTTCGCGGTTGAAGAACGCCCCGCCCCGCACTCGACCACAAGTCGAGGTCCACTCCCACAAATTGCCACTCATGTCGAATACGCCTGGGTAGCCGCCTTCGCAGGTGGTCATGCTACCAGTCGGCACTGCGGCATTGACGCCATGTTCATCACCATTGCAGGCTTGTGGATCATACGTATCTCCGTACGGATACACAGTGCCAGGCGCCGGGCCTGAACAGGCGTCGAACCACTCACTCTCATCGCAGAGTCGCTTCTCGGCGGCTATACAGGCATCGCGAGCTGAGTACCAGCTGACGTTGGCCCAAGGCATGACTCCGAATACTGACTCTGCTTTGCCGCCCTCGCCTTGTGAGGCTTCGTACCGATCGATGCAAACATTGAGGGATGGAATCACCACCATGTCAGCGGGGCAAGCGTCATCGTCTTCGTGCGAAGCACTGGAACCATCCGGCCTAGCGTCGCCTCCACTACACGACGCAACAACTAACACGACCGGCAGGACGACAGCAGTCCTTGACCAATCGAGAACTCTCAATACGCTCATGACTTACCTCCTTCGGCCACATACATGACTAGCAAGACCGGCCAGAAGAGGCAATCAGTCGGAGCTATTCCCCTGTCAATGGCGCCTTGAGTTGTCGTGCGCCAGGTACACCTCACCCATACCGCTGCGCCCGAGGAGCTGGAGGACCTTGTAGTGATCCACCATGGTATCCGGGTGAAGCAGTGAATCCTCGGTCGCCGCTCCTATCTTGATCTATCCCGCCTGCCTTGGTTCGATTGTGGCCGAGTCCGGGCATTGATGGTCACTTGACTCGAGGGTCTCCTCGGGAGACTCTTGAGTTGTGCATCGTCATCGCGGCACAAAAGCTCGACGGGCAGTCAGACTCGCGTCCCGCGTCGGCGAGCTACTCGCCGAGGAGCGAGTCCTCGAAGGACGCGCGCAGGAGATCCGGCGTGCTCTCGACCGCGCCATCCTCCTTGCCCGCAGAACAGGTGTACCCCACAAGGAGATCGCCGCCGCTGCAATCAGCTCACTCGGGCTACCGCCGACCGAGCTCTCAATGGTTCTTGTCGCCAACAGGCTGCGCCAGCGAGCGATGGTAGCCTCGGCGCGTGTTAGGAGCGCTGACACGCGCAGCATTGCAGCACCGTCGGCAAACGGGCAGGATCGAGCGCCGAAGGAGACTGATACCATGCCTGAAATCGATCGTTCTGAAACGCTCCGCCACCGTCGCAAGATTGTCATCGACGAGTATTTCGGTCCTGCCCTCGACGGAGACGATAAAGTTGACGAGCTCGAGGACGGCGAACTCGAGGGCGAGGAGCTGTGCGAGGCTGGCGGTTGTGATCGCGAAGGATAGATCAAATGCGTGCGACCAGAGAATCTCCGTCGGTGAGTAGCTCTGTTTGCCCGCGGCCTCGGGTGCTCGATCTCCGGCTGATGCCGCTTCGCGAGCCCTTGCCGTCCCAATCTGCCTGGCGCATCACCGACGCAGACGATGCGGTCTTGATTGCACGCTCACTCGTCGGTGAGCGTGCGAACGAGCACTTGGTTGCGATCTATCTCTCGCCCGGCGGCTGCATCAATGCTGTGTCTGAACGATTCACATCGGGTTCGACTGTCGGGGTCATCGTCGAGCCAACTGCGATCATCCGTGGTGCCATCCTCGCCAACGCCATCGGTCTCGTCACGGCGCACAGCCACCCAGGAAGTCCACGGCCATCGTGCGAAGACCACCAGTTCTGGCGACTGCTCGCCCAATATGCCGAAGCTGTGGGGATCGAATCCATCGACGATGTTGTGATTGGACCAGACGAGTACTACACCCGATCGCTAGACCAGATCCGACGCTACCGACGCTGATTAGCCTATCTCTAACCTGCCGCACCGTCGGTCTCCACGGGCGCTCCACCGCCTGCCATCGCTGACGGTGCGGTGGGTTTTTGCTCTTCGTCTAGAGGGAGCGGATGCTATCGTTAATGGCGACGGAGCACCGCCATGGCGACTGTCCTCCTCACCAGGCTTGCCGATAGCCAGCCATCCTCACGTCCCACGTAATCGGTGGCATGGGATCGGTACACGTCATGTCTTCCATGTGTGGCTCAGCCCATGACACTTTGCCTTTGCCCGTCAGGAGATCGCTCTGATCGACATTCAGAGTCAATCCGAAGGCGTAGTACCCTTCGCAGTCCATTCTGCTGGTCGTGATCCATCCGATAGCCATGACGCAAACCTCAGAATCGCACGCCAACGTCGGCGGTGGTTGGTTGTTGATTCCGATAAGACTACCAGGGTCTTCCGACGACCCTGCAAGCTCGGCGAGCTCGGCGTCGGAGCTCCATTTGACGTCGGTGACAGTGGCATCAGTTACATACACCACGGCACCGCCAAAGAACACTTGTGCGGTGCCGTCCCCGCCCGACGCCTCAACGGAATTGATGATCCACTTGCCGTCCGGATCGACAAAGACATCACATCCTGCCGTCGCCAACAACACGGCTACTGCGAGAATAGATCGCTTGCTCATTGTTTGTCATCCTCCCTCGTTTTCTCTTCCCTCAGTGTACTACAGCTTGCAGCATTAGTGCTTACCTATTAAGTCCGTGCTGGTAGCTGGTGGTCAAGGTGGGCGAGCGCAGAAACCATCTGCCGATGGAGAAGTCCAACCTCGCGAAACGCCTTGGCTCCCGTCTGCAAAAGATGCGAAATGAGCGGGGGCTCACACAGGAGCAGGTTGCCGAGTCAGCAGGACTCGTGCCCAACTATGTCTCGGAGATCGAACGCGGCGCGAAGCTGCCGACGCTGGACACGTTGGCGAGCGTCGCCGATGCTCTCGGCGTCACGTTGTCGGAGGTCGTGTTGGGGGTCGACCGTCCTCTGCCGCGCGAGGCTACTCGGCTTGATCACATTCTGGCTGGGCAGACAGTCGAGGTGCGGAAGACACTGCTCGCGCTCCTACAGTTAGCCTTGAGACTTCGAGCCTAGGCGCATGTCCGAAACGAGGGAGAATTGGTAGAACAACCGTTGCACCGTCGCTATCGCCACTTGCCAGACGTACTCGGCGTTTGCCAGCTCAGCGTCGGGTAGATTAGCCAATGCATCGTACGCAGCCCTCGCCGCCTGCATTGCAGTCCATCGATCGTAGCCGCGATCGAGGAGGTCGTGTTCGATCGCTACCGCGACCGCGTTTGCCGTGGCATGGCGCCACGATTGCCGTTGCGTTTGCCACTGTACTGGCGGTGGCATCTGCATTGGCGCCTGCCAGGCTGGCTGCGGCGGTGCCGCTGGCTGCCACGCCTGCGGTACCATCTGCTGCATGGGCATGGTGCTGCCGATCTGCACGGGTAGCTGCTGCACCGGTGCAGGCACCGGTGTAGACGGCGGTGGGCACCGTCCCTGGGCGACCCGCGTCTGGCGCAGTCGCTCGACGTCGTCGGCGTCGATCAGGATTGTGGAGTCGGCGCCGGGGTGTGTACGTAGCAGTCCCTTTGCCTCGAGCTGGCGGACCCGGCTCTTCGAGAGGCCGAGAATCTGGCCAGCCTGGTGCCGCGTGTAATAACCGTCCATAGGTCC
>JAZDLZ010000796.1:0-3937 GCA_043801535.1 Pseudomonadota bacterium | reverse complement strand
GCCAGTCGCGGTCGCGGTCGATCCTTCGCGGTCGCGGTCGATCCTTCGCGGTCGCGGTCGCGGTCGATCCTTCGCGGTCGCAGTCGCGGTCGCGGTCGCGTTGCCTGCCGATCGATTTTCGTGTAGCCGAAGGAGAAGCAGCGTACGGTCATGGTCCAGCAAATTGTGCATACAGCGCGGCGAGCTTGGCGCGTGCAGCGACGAGGCCGGCGAGTCTCGCGGCGCTGCACCAATTTGGTAGTCGCCCGGGAGATGACGCGCCGCGGTTTCCCTCCTCGGAGAGGGAGGACCCGTCGGAGGTCTCCTCCGACGGGGGGCGGCGAGGGTTCGCAGCTGCCCCTAGATCGAGGGGCGGAGGGGTGGTCTTGAGGCGCGCTAGCGCCGGATCAGGGCAAAAGTTCCACCCTTCCACCAGCATGTCTTTTCCGTTCGGCTCGCTTCGTGTTATTACCCGACGAATGCAAGGCCGGCGGCACGAAGTGGTCATTCTCGGAGGGGGCTTGACAGGCATTTCCACTGCCCTCCACCTTAGACGTCGTTACTGGCAACTGATTGAGAAAGAGCAGCGGCTCGGCGGGCAGGCCACGAGCGATTCTCGCGCTGGCTTCACCTTCGACAAGACGGGGCATTGGCTGCACTTGCGCGATGAGCACACCAAGAAGCTCGTCGCCAGTGCCTTCGGAAACGGGATGACGAGCACAGAGCGCCGGGCGCGGATATTTGCCAATGGCGTGCTGACCCGCTATCCATTCCAGGCCAATCTCCACGGGCAACCACCCCAGGTCGTCGAGGAGTGCCTGCTCGGTTTTATCGAGGCGTGGCTTCGGAGAGAGAGAGAGAGCCGTGCGACCCCCAGCGTTCCCGACCCCGACGCGCCATCCTCCAACGATGGCAGCCGCGATGGCAGCCGCGCCAGGCAATCATCGTCGCTTTCGTTCGAGGAGTTCATTCTCGAGCAATTCGGTCCTGGCATAGCCAGGCATTTCATGATTCCCTACAATCGCAAGCTCTGGGGAGTTGAGCCAAGAGAAATGGTTGCCTCTTGGTGCAGCCGTTTCGTTCCCAAACCTTGTCTCAGAGAGGTCGTTGCCGGCGCACTGGGAACCCTCTCCGCCGAGCTTGGCTACAACACCTCGTTTCTGTATCCGCGCGCAGGCGGCATAGAGAGCTTCACCCGCGCCTTGGTAGAGCTATTGGCCACCCAGCAGGCAGGTCGCGGGGAAATCGCCGTCGGCGCTTCGGTCGACGCGGTCGATCTGACACGGAAAGAGGTCTGGGTGGGTGGCGAGCGACTGCCCTATGAGTCGCTGGTTTCGACGCTCCCTTTGCCCGAGCTCATTGGGCGAATCCGCGAGCTTCCGGCTCACATCGAGCAATGGGCAGCGAAACTCCGCTGGACGAGAGTACGCTACCTGAACGTGGGAGCGAAGAGCGCACCGCCGGCCGACTACCACTGGATCTACGTACCCGAGGAGCGCTATCCGTTCTATCGGGCGGGCGTATACTCCAACGTGGCCCAATCGATGGCGCCTCCCGGTGGCAGCTCGCTCTATGTCGAGCTGTCCTTGCGGGGACCTCGGCCAACTGGTGCTGCCGTCGATTCTCTGGTCGGCGAAGTGACTCGGGCTCTGGTGTGCGCGAGCGCGCTACGCTCGGTCGAGGACGTTGTCGTCGCCGACCTCGCCGAGTTGGAGTACGCCTACGTGATCTTCGACGAGCACCACGCCGAGGCAACGAGACGGATTCTCGGTTGGCTTTCGGCCAACGACGTCCGCTCTTGCGGGCGATATGGAAGCTGGACCTACAACGCCATGGAAGACTGCATCCTCGCTGGCCGTGACACTGCCGTCACGCTCGAGCAAGGCCCGGATGAGCTGCATGGCCTGGAAACGACGCGAGGAGCACGAGGAGTATGATGAGCGCAACTGGCCAAATAGACTATGTTGGGCGCGCCGAGACACTGCCCGGCCGCCAGCCGGACGTTGAAGGCATCGCGAGCCCGCTCCTGTCGATTGTCATTCCGGTGCACAACGAGGAGGGAATACTCGCGAAGTCACTGGCCGAGCTGCGCGAGCAACTCGGCAGCCTCGATCTGAGCTACGAGATTATCGTCGCCGAGAACGGCTCCGGCGATCGGACTGTGGAGGTAGCTCGAGAGCTGGCGCAGATCGCCGCCGAGGTGAAGGTCCACACTCTCGGCGAGCCGAACTACGGCAAGGCGCTCCGACTTGGCATCCTCAGCGCACGCGGAACGTACGTGATCTGCGACGAGATCGATCTCTGCGACGTCGACTTCTACCGGCGTGCCCTGGCACTGATGCAGAATGGCGAGGCAGAGATGGTGGTCGGTTCCAAAGTAATGGCTGGCGCCAACGACGACCGGCCATTCGTTCGCCATGCTGCCACTCTCGTCCTCAATGGCATGCTGCGGGTCGCTGTGGGATTCCGCGGTACCGACACGCACGGGCTCAAGGCTTTCAAGAGGGAGGCCCTCCTCGATACCGTTGGGCACTGCATCGTCGATCGCGACCTCTTCGCCTCGGAGCTCGTGGTGCGCGCCGGCAGGGAAGGCAAGAGAGTCGTGGAAATCCCGCTGGTGGTGAAAGAAAAGCGGAAGCCTTCCGTCAATTTGTTCAGGCGAGTGCCCAACGTGCTCAAGAACCTCGCTCGTCTCACCTACGTCATTCGTATCAAGGGATAGGGGACAAGGGGATAGGGGATGAGGCCGCTGGCCGGCCAGCTTTGCAGCATCAGCGTGGATCTCGATCCTCTCGCCTGCTACTGCCGCATTCACGGCCTCGGCGATCCCGAGCCGGCGATGGCCGATTGCGTTCTCGAACGCTCGGTTCCCCGCTTGCTCCGCATCCTGGCTGAACGGCGGATACGGGCAACGTTCTTTGTTGTCGCTGCGGATCTCGCCGGCACGTCCGGCACGTCTGGGACGTCCGGCACGTCTGGCACTCGCGCTACTCGAGCGCTGATTCGCGAGATTGCTGGTGCCGGACACGAGCTGGGCAACCACACTCTTGGCCATCCCTACGATCTGGCAAGGCTGCCGCGGGCGCGCATTGTCGAGGAAGTCGGACGAGCGCACGAGCTCATCGCCGCTACCGCCGGGGTGGCACCGATAGGCTTTCGCGCTCCAGGCTACGGGCTTTCTTCGTCGGTGCTGGAGGAGTTGGTGCGGCGCGGGTATTGCTACGATTCTTCCGTGCTGCCCTCGCCGCCGTACTATTTGGCCAAGGCCGCCGTGATGGCTTCGCTGCGACTCTTCGGCAAACACAGCAGAGCCGTCATGACCGATCCGCGTTTGCTCTTTGCCCCATTGGAGCCCTATCGTCCCGATCTACGGGCGCCTTTTCGGCGCGGCGCGGCGGCGATCGTCGAGCTACCCATCGCAGTGACACCGTTCGCCAGAATACCTGCCATCGGAACGAGCCTGCTCACTGCACCGCCGGCGCTGCGGAAATGCTTGCTGGCGGCGTTGCGGCGTCGCTCCTTCTTCAACCTCGAGCTGCACGGAATCGACTTCGTCGACGCTGCAAGCGACGGCATTCCTGCGGAGCTTGCTACCAAGGAACCGGGCCTGCGGGTCGGTCTCGACCGCAAACAGCAGTCCTTCGGCGAAGTTCTCGATGTGGTCGGCAGGGATTTTCGCTTCGCCACGCTCGGAGAGGTCGCGCAGGAGTACCTGGCCCGGCACTGAGACTGCTTTCTGGGATTCGGAGTCCACGATTCCAGCCGGCAGCATGCGCCTGACCGAGCGTCTGTGCTCGTTCCCTCCGCTGCAGAACAGGCCACAGGCAACCGGCGACCGGCAACAGGCAACCTGACTTGACCACCTCGCGCGGCATATTCTTTTGCTTTCGGTCACTTGCAGAGACGCCGTAGTGCAAAAAAGGACTACCGCGGCGTGACGCGACCGGAGACGAGCCCG
>JAZDLZ010000782.1:0-3665 GCA_043801535.1 Pseudomonadota bacterium | reverse complement strand
TGCTGGGCTGTTGCTTCTGCGAGTGCCGGCACGACAAGCACCTGCTCAGGACCGCCATCGATGCGAACGACAAGGGTGTCGCCGGCATTGATGGCGTAGGGCTCCGGGTTGCCTGCCGCGAGCGCAGCCGCGGTCCCGTGGAAGGTCACCTCCTGGTCCGGTTCACCTCCCACACCCAGGACGATTCGGTCGCCGTCGGTGAGCAGGAACGGGCCAGGATTCGCCCCCTCGAGGCGGGCCGGAGTCGGCATGCCGGGAGCCAGGATGTAGCCCGAGCCGTGAGTGGCGGCGACGCTTGCCGAGTCTGCGATGTCAGTGTGATGTGCTGTCCGAACAGCCCATAGAGCGCTGCCGCCATTTTCGAAGAAGCCCATGGCAGCGAGCGCCAGGTCGGAGTCCGGCGTGAATCCGCCGAAGATCCGTCGGAATTCCTCGAAGGAGGTGCAGAGGACTGCCTCGTCGATGGGACCCCGCCGGGTGATGCCAACTGCACCCAGGACGGCGGTGGGAGCAGAGGGAATGCCCCGAACGGATGGCTCCTCTTCGATGACGACTATCTTGGATGCCAGAAGCTCTCGACTCATGCGTCACCTCGTTTGCTCTTGCTGCCACGCGGGCGGGCAATTGGGTCGCTGCACGACGGTCCGGTCGAATCGGCTCTCTTGCGCTCGACGCGCAGGTTGCCAGTTCGCAAGGCACGCTCGATCTCTGGCACGGCCAGCACCGCCTCGCTGAGCCCCTCGAGGCGGGCATTGGCGGCCAGCGTCAGCGACGAGGCAACACGCCTCGTGGTACGGGCATTGAGGTCTTGCTGGATCGTACAAGCGCACGAGCCGCGGGCCTGGCAGTAGGTTTCGTGCGGCAGCGCGAACGCCTTCATGCGGCCGCTGGTGTTGATAAAGGTCACAGTCGTTACGGTCATGGATTCCCTCCCGGGGCAATCGCGCCCACGTCGAGGCTGGTTTCGGTGACAGCCTGGCCGATGTCGGCTGGCAATCCTTCATCGATGTCGAAGCCACGCACGAGCAGGCCACAGGTGAAGACGCGCACTTCTCCCTCGCCGTCGAGCTTGGTGCGGATGTCGCCGTCGGGATCCATCTCCCAGCGCACCGTGCCTTTGGCTGGGCAGTCGGGATCCCGGTCGAGCTCGAGCCAGCGGTTGCGGTTGAGGAACCTGGCAGTGGCAGCGAGCAGGTTCAGCAACTCGACCGTTCGATCCGAGGTCCCGGTGATCGTGAAGCCGAGGTCCACGGTGAATGGGGGACGGCGACGCACGACCTCGCCAGCCGAGCTCCCCGCGACGTCGCCGGCGAGTACATTGCTGGAGTAGAAGCGGTTCTCGGCGATGCGCGGACCAGAGAGAACGAGCGCTGGCAGCTTGGCCACGGCCACGATGCTCAGGCCATCGGCAGGCGTGTCGTCGTAGTCCAGTGCCACTGCCATGCTCACGTTCTCGATGACCTGGCGCTTGAGCTCCCGAAGCAGCGCCCGCACGAGTCTGGTGAGGTCTGCCTCGCCGGCGATTGGCGGTCGCGCGAACTGGTATGCGGCCGGAAGCGACGTCTCCTCGCCAGGGATGGAAACGCCGTTGCCATCGACGTTGCGCAGAACCAAGTCGGCAGTACCTGGCGCATGTCGGGGAGTACGCGCGGCGAGGCACAACTGACCGTCCGATCCGTCGGCACTATCCTGACCGTCCTCGTCGCCATGGTTGGTCCGTATCTGAAACCTCCTCAACACCTCTGCCGCAACGCCGCCGATGAGCACCGCCACGTTCTCGGCGAACCCAGTCCCGCGCAGCCACACCACATCGCCGCCACTCGACGGCCCGCTGGACGGAGACAGATCGAGGATGACTGGCTTCGTCATCTCGCACCTCCCCAGCCCATGTGTCCGGCAACGCGACGCAGGAACCGTCGCTGCACGTCCCGCGACCACCTCTTGAATGCAGGCCGCAGGAACGGCCGCGCCGGAATGGTGACGACGACCACGCCCTTGCCCGAGCCTCCCTCGGGCTCCTGGCCAGCCTTGCGGAGCAGAGCGAACAGGTACCGCCGCATGCGAGGAGTGATCGGGATGACGATCGGGTCGGAGCCGAATTCGTTGAGCTCTGCGACATCGACGAGCGAACGACCGTCCTGCCCGCGAGCCTTGCGTGGCACGCCGACGAAGGCCTCGTCGCCACGGACGATGGTGGCAATGGAGTTGCGGAGGTCGGCATGGACGATGAGCGCCTTGCTGCCGCCAAAGCCAGCGAGCTTGCGGGCTGCCAGGGTGAGCGGCGATAGCGGCTTGAACGATTCGCCGCCGGGAGCCTGCTGGGTGATGCCGAGGACTATCTCCCGACGGAGAAGCTCCGCTTCCTGGCGCAGGGCAATGTCGACCGACGCCTTCAGTCTTGTTGGAGCGCCGGCAAGAATGCGGCGGGCGAGAGCCCAGTCGCCGGTCTTCTGCACGCTCATGCTGTCCTCCCCGAAGCGACAGGTCGGTCTCCGAATATGACGAGCAGGAGGTTGCGCTGCGGGTTACCCAATCCGAGACCAAAACCAATCGGCCGAGCCTCGGTTGCGTAGAGACCGGGCGGAGTGCGGATTGCCTGGACCAGCGCGCCGGCCCGGTCATGGAGCGCGACCAGTCGGTCGCCCGGCCGAATCAGGGCATCGCCGGCTTCCTTGTCCACCAGCCCCTCGCGCTCGAGGTCGGAAAAGTGAAACAGCAGCTCGATACGGGTTCGCGGGCTGTTCCCCGTGGCGAGCAGCCGCAGGGCATCAAAGGCATCGGGCTCGACCTGGCACGGCAGGAATACGGCAGGATGCTCACGCCGGACGCGCTCCGCCAGCCCATCGCCGTCGGCGTCGACGAGAACCGACTCCTTGAAGTCGGCGTCATAGCCCGACATCAGCGGGCCCATACCATCCGGATCGACCTCAGCCGTCGCGCTGGTATCGAGCCGCGCCAGCTCGGCCAGGAAGGGGAAAATGAGCCGGCCGCGAGTCATGCCGCCCCCATGCTGGGTGGCCGGCGATACCGGAGCAGAATGCCGTCGATCTCCGGATCGCCGGCGAACGGACCAGTGACCTTCATCCCATCGAGGCGGTAGCTCTGGTCGCGGGTGCGCTCCTCGATGATTCGCCACCGGTTGCGGGCATCAGCAGCAGACTGGTCCGTCAGCGGATGCAGCAGACGCAGAACGAAGAGCATGCACGCCCGCCGAATTTCGAGTGGCGTCCGTCCCTCGGGAGTGCCATCGGCCTCGGTGAATCCCCACAGCCCCGTGGCCTCCATGTTGCCAGTGCCGCGAGGAAACACCCGGCCGGCCTTCCGCGTAAGCCACGGAACGTCGAAGCCAGGCCCGATTGGTGCGCCGATGACTGCGAGTTCGTCCTGGTCGAGCGCGAGGTCTTTGCCACTCACCGTGATCCGATCGAGCCTGATAGACGGCACCGGCAGCTCGATGGTCGGAGTGCCGCGACCGTCGAGGACCAACGTCAGGGCACGCGGCTCGAAGAACCAGCCGGTGATGCGGTCGATGGTTCGGCCAGCCTCCACGATGAGTGATGCGAGCCGGGCATCCGAGACCATGGCCTCGGTCACCCCTTCCGCGCGCAGATCCTCGACGGTCGCGTACATCTCAGCCCCGGTCCCTCTTCAGCTTCTTGTCGTCC
>JAZDLZ010000777.1:0-2406 GCA_043801535.1 Pseudomonadota bacterium | reverse complement strand
CATGGGAGCCCGACCCGCTATTCTCAGGACAGCGGCTCTGCCCCGAACTCACAAGACGGTCGCCTGGGTTTCTTCCTTTTTGCCGAAGATGCCGTTCGGCCGGAAGAAGAGCATCAGGATCAGGATGCCGTAAGCGATGGTGTCTTTCCAGACCGCCGGGATGACCCAGACGCCCAGGTTCTCGGCGATGCCGATCAGGAAACCGCCCACGATCGCGCCGGGCACGTTCCCGAGGCCGCCCAGGATGACGGCGGCAAAAGCCTTGACGGTGATGTTGAACCCCATGGTGGGCTGCAGGTTGGTGTCCAGCCCGATCAACGCGCCCGCCAGGGCCGCCAGGGCCGAGCCGATGGCAAACACCGCAGAAATGACGAGATTGGCATCTATGCCCGCGACTTCGGCCAGGTTGATGTCGTCCGCCACCGCGCGGATCGCCTTGCCGAGTTTGGTGCGTCCCAAGAGCAGGTAGAGGCTGACCATCGCGAGCAAACTGGTTAGAATGATGACCATCTGCACAGGCGTGATAAAAACGGGCCCGATCTGGTGCCCGCGCTGCGCCGGGAGATTGAAGGTTTTGATGTCCGCTCCCGCCAGGATCATGACCGCGGCATCCAGAACGAAGGATACCGCGATCGCCGTGGTCAGGGGGGCCAGCTTCGGGGCCTGGCGCAGGGGCCGGTAGGCTACCCGCTCGATGAGGACGCCCAGGAGGGCCGTGAGGATCATCGAGAGCAGCACGGCGGGCACGAGAGGAATGTGAAGGCTGGTCATCGCCAGCCCGAGGACGAAGTACGCGCCGACCATCGCCACGGAGCCGTGAGCGAAGTTGATGAATTTCAGCGTGCCGTAGATCATGCTGTAGCCGACCGCCGCCAGGGCGTAAGTCCCGCCTGCGATCAGACCATTGACCAGGAGTTGGGCAAACAGGGCCATGCAGTTTCTCTGTGTCAGGGAGTCCACGCGTTGACCCCGGCTCCGCGCTTGGCGGCAAGAGGCGCCGTCAGGAGCGGGGCCGGGGGGATGTGAGGGTCTACTTCTTCTCGTAGAGCGTCCAGTTGCCGCCCTTGACGATCATCCACTCGTAGACGCCTTGGGAAATGCCGTTCTCGTTGAATTTCTTCGCGCCCGATGGGCCGACGTACTGGTCCGCGACCTCGAACAACGCCTTTTGGATGGCGTCGGCGCTGTAGCCGCCCTTCTCGATCGCCTTGGCGACGAGCATCATCGTGTCGTAAGCAAAATCCGACCAGATGGTCGGCTCCTCGTTGAACTTCTTGACGAAGGCAGCGTGGAAGGCCTTGAACTCCGGCGTCTGGGTCGAGCCGGCCCGCAGGCCCATGACCCCTTCGGCTGCCGCGCCGGCGAGTTGCGGCACCTCTTTGGCGACCATGGAGACATCTGTGACCCACTGGACGTTGTCCATGCCCAGTTCCTTGGCCTGTTTCAACACGATGCTCCCCTCGGCCACGTGATCCACAATGAACACCACCTTGGGATTCGTGGCCTTCACTTTGAGGACCTCGGTGCGGAAGTCCCTGCCACCCACCTCGAAGGGCTGAGCGATCAAGATCTTGCCGCCGGCCTTCTCGAAGGCAGCCGTAAAGGTGTCCTTGACGCCGATGCCGTAGTCGTTGTTCAGGTACATCACGGCGGCTTCTTTGACCTTCAGGTAGTCCGCCACCTTGACCCATTCGGGGCCTTGCGCAGTGTCCGAGGCCATGGCCGAGAAGAAGTACTTGCCGCAGTTCTTCAGCGAGGGCGCTGTCGAAATGCTGGAGATCTGCACGATCTTCAGCTCCTGCGCCTTGGGGCAGAGGCTCAGGCTGATCGAGCTGGAGCCCGAACCCATGATGACCGGCACCTTGTCAGACTGGACCAGCTTCAAGAATGCCGTCTGCGCATCGGCAGCATTGAGGCGATCGTCCTCGAAGATAACTTGAACCTGAACGCCTTTGACGCCGCCTGCGCCGTTGATCACGTCCAGGGCCAACTCGGTGCCCTTTTTCATGCTCTGGCCGTATGCCGCGGCGTCGCCTGTCAAGTGGTTGATCAGCCCGACTTTGTAGGTGGCCGGCTTTGCCGGCGCGCAGGCCGCCAGCACGAGAACGACGAGGACTGCAAGGATCAATAGGACTTTGTGCGATTGCCTGTTCATTCTTCCTCCCAAGATGTCGAGTGTGAAATGCTTCTTTCAGGGGAATCTACTGCTGATCCGTGATTGGATTGATGGCCGTTATCACCCCCTTTGCTTCCAAACAGCGCCATTTTCATGCAGAGACGCGCTCAGGCTTGGAAATACTTGCCCGCCAGATCCGTTTCGGCCTGCTGCACCAGCCTGGCAAGCTCATCCTGAAGCTCCCCCGCCAGGGGTTCCGGCTTGTGGGTCTCCAGGATGTCGAGCGCCTT
>JAZDLZ010000761.1:0-8336 GCA_043801535.1 Pseudomonadota bacterium | reverse complement strand
TGACTCGACGGAATGACGGTCAAGAGACTCTTGGTCTTGTGGTGTGACTCGACTGGTCATACTGAGGTTATCGACCGCCCGCGTAGGAGGTTGCTTGTAGTTCGATGGATGAATCGTCCCGTCGGGAGATCGCGGTCGAAGCATCGCGGTCGAAGTCGCAGTCGCGGTCGCGGTCGCAGTCGCAGTCGCAGTCGCAGTCGCGGTCGAAGTCGCGGTCGCAGTCGCGGTCGCGGTCGCAGTCGCGGTCGCAGTCGCGGTCGCAGTCGCGGTCGCAGTCGCGGTCGCGGTCGAAACGCAAGAACCCTGCCACCGTTTTAGGGAGTGCTGCGGATGGGTCTTGCGTCGCGCTCTCGCCCCGGTGTACACCCAGGCGGCATTCGACCAGAAGAGCGAGGACGGGCCTGCTGGACCTCTCGGTATGTAACCGACGAACGACGCAGCCAGCCGGGATGGATCGGCGGCGAGACTGGACAAGTTGTTTTGCGACAGCGACCTAGCACGACGAATCGAGACGGAAGGAAAAGAGCGATGATGGATAGCGTCTTTGGCAAGCTTCTCCTTGGCGTGGCGGTGACATTCCTTGCCGCCTGCTCCAGCGGCGACGGTATCGCAAAGGATGGTGGCGCTTCTGACACGTCTGTGCCTGAAGATGGCAGGACGGTGGACGCGGCTACCTCGACTGGAGATGTGCTAGCAGCGGATGCTGCCGCCACCAGGGACGCCGAACAAACGGACGTAGTCCTCCACGAGGACTGCGCGACCAGCGATGCTGCCGCGCCTGGACAGCCCGATGCACTTCAGGACTCGACCGCCGACGCAAGCAAGTGCGGCAATGGCATGGTGGATCCTGGCGAAGAGTGCGATGACGGAAAGGAGTCCGAAGCCTGCGACCTGGACTGCACCGACCGGCTGTGCGGTGACGGCACCGTCAACTCCCGCGCTGGGGAGCAGTGCGACGATCGCGGCGAATCCGAGCTGTGCGACTGGGACTGCACGCCAGTTGCTTGTGGCGACGGCATTCACAACGGAGCCGCCGGTGCCGGTGCCGGCGAGCGTTGCGACACCGCGATCACTGTTGGCAAAGGCAAGTGTCCGTTGACAGACTCCGAGTGCGATGGCTATGACGTATGCGCCACGGAGGTCGTAGGCACAGGGTGTGAGCGGCACTGCGAGAGCAGCGCCAGCGCAGTCTGCGCCACGACCAGCGATGGTTGCTGTCCGACCGGGTGCACGGAGGACAGTGACCCGGACTGCTTCGCGTGTCCGGAGGACATGGTGCGGATTCCGTTCCAGCACGCGTGCATCGACCGCTACGAGGCATCTCCGGGAGCGAGCGGAATGGATTTGGGTGCAGATCCTTCGCGTCGACAGCATTCGTTCGTGATTCCGGCGAGTTCGGTGGGAATAAAGCTGACAAGGGGGCTCCCGACAGGTACGTATGCAGTTGTCCAGACGATACGTGCCCCGAAGAGGAACCCCAAGATGATGCAAGCACATGCGCTCGCCCTTGAAAACCCCCAAGTCACCGCGCCGTCGCCGTTCAGCCTGGCCGACGAGAAGTACGACGCGATCAAAACCCATCTGGCCTCGATTGAGGCGCGCGGCATGACCCACAGTGAGTTGGAGCGGCTGCTACAGGTCGAGGGACGGGAGCTGATGCGAAGGCTTCTCCAGGACCATCTCACGCTGCGTGCTCAGCAGGAGCGAGAACTGGGCGTCGACGGACCGGTGGTCGGTGCTGACGGCGTAGTACGCACCGACCTGCGTGACGGCGAGCGGGCGTTGATGACTGTCTTCGGCGGCGTGCGAGTCGAGCGAGTGGCACACCATACCCCGGGCATGACGAGCCTTCGCCCTCTCGACGCGGCATTGAACCTGCCCCCGGAAAGCTTTTCGCTCGGCGTGCAGCAGCGTGCGGCCGTGGAGGCGACCAGAGGCTCGTTCGACGACGCGGTCGAATCGATCGTGACCACGACGGGCGCGAAGATTTCCAAGCGACAGTTGGAGGACCTCGTGGTTCGCGCGGCGACGGACTTCGATGCCTTCTACCAGATGCGAGGGAATCTCTCCCCGGGTGTGGTCGCCGAGTTGGGCGAAATCCTCGTGCTCACCACTGACGGCAAGGGCGTGGTGATGCGCTTGGAGGCGCTGCGCGAGGCAACGCGCAGGGCTGCGCTGCGCAAGGTGCATAAGCTCAAGCGACGGCTGGCCAAAGGAGAGAAGAAGGACCGCAAACGCATGGCGCAGGTGGCGGCTGTCTACACGATCGCCCCCTTCCCGCGCACGCCCGAGGACGTCGTCAGTGAGCTGGATCGTCGAGAGGACACGGCGAAAATGCGCCGACCGCGACCGGAGCACAAGCGCGTCTGGGCGAGCCTGAGCCTCGATGCCGCGGAGGTCATCGGAGCTGCCTTCGAGGAGGCTGCCCGACGAGATCCCGAGCACAAGAAGATCTGGGTGGCCTTGTCTGACGGCAACGAGGATCAGCTTTGTATCCTGGAGCAGTTCGCGATGCAATACGACGTCAAGCTCACCATCGTCCTCGACGTCATCCACGTGCTGGAGTACCTGTGGAAGGCGAGCTTGGCCTTCAACAAGGAGGGGACGCCTGAGGCAGAGGAATGGGTGAGCGAGCGCTTCCTGCCACTGCTGCGCGGCAAGGCCCGGGACGTGGCGGCGGGCATCCGTCGCAGTGCAACCCTGCGCAAGCTTCGCGCCACGAAACGAAAGGCCGCCGACAAGTGTGCCGACTACCTGCTCAAGTACGCCGAGTACCTGCACTACGATGAGTACCTCGCAAAGGGCCTGCCCATTGCGACCGGTGTCATCGAGGGTGCGTGCCGCCACCTGATCAAGGACCGCATGGACATCACTGGCGCGCGGTGGGGGCTGGACCGTGGCGAAGCCATCCTGAGACTCCGTTCGATCCGCTCCAGCGGCGACTGGCAAGAGTACTGGGCGTTCCACGAATGCGAGGAACTGGCGCGCAATCATGCCGAGAAGTACGCCAACGGCGAAATCCCGGCGATGCGAGTGCCAGTGCAACGGGCAACTGGTCGGCCGCACCTATGGGTGGTCAAGTGAGGAGTGCCCATGTCACACACCGACGGACAGATTCGGGAGTCGACGCAAAGGAGCTGCACCCAAGTCCTTTCCCTCCGTGCTGCGTCCCACCGGCTGGCGACTGCCGTGCCGAAGTCGATTCTTCGCGTCTCGGCGAGGACGTTGCCGGCCGGGGGACCGAGCGAGATGTTAGGTATCCCGACGGGGGAGGTTGCTCGTTCGACTGCCGGCAGCGGCTCTCGGATTGTGTCGATGCTGGCGTGCCAGTTTTTCTCGTCGGCTTCATGGCCACGGGCAAGACAACGATTGGTGGTCTCGTTGCCCGGCTGATGTCTCGGCGTTTCGTCGACCTCGACGAAGAGATCGAGAAGGCTACGGGCAAGAGCGTGTGGCAGATCCTCGATGAGGATGGCGAGACGGCGTTTCGCAAGGCTGAAGAGGAGGCACTGGTTCGTGCCATCGGCCTTCGCCACGTCGTGGTAGCCTGCGGCGGTGGCACGCCTTGCTATGGAAACAACCTGGAGCGCATGCGTCGCGCTGGTCTTGTCGTGACTCTCTGGGCTCCGCTCGAGGAATCGCTGAGAAGAGCGAGAGCCAGCTTGGCGAGACGGCCCCTCTTGGGAAACGATCGATCAGGAGTCGAGGCGCTCTTCAGGGCGCGCGCGAGTTTCTACCGAGCAACCGACGTTGCCGTCGACACCTGCGGTCGTGACGCTGTGGTCGTCGCCGAGGAAGTTGCGCGTCGCGCCAGCAATCACTTCGGAGCGCTATTCGTCTCGGCGGGAGAAAGATCGTATCCAATTCACTTTTGCCCTTTGCCTGGAGTTGGCCAGCTTGCCAGCGATTTGCTCGAGGCAGACGTAGTGGCGGTCGTCAGCGATGCGCACGTGGCGAAGGCTGGACACCTGGCAACCGTGGTCGGTTCCCTCGAGGGCAGTGGGATGCGGGTCATTCAGACGGTCATTCCACCCGGAGAAGCGCAGAAGAACCTGGCCAATCTCGAGCGGTTGGCGAAGCAGTGTGTGGAGGGCGGTCTCCATCGTCGAGGGGCCGTCGTGGCTGTCGGAGGTGGAGTCGTAGGAGACCTGACTGGTTTCCTCGCCGCGGTCCTCTTTCGGGGGATTCCGTTTGCCCAGGTCCCCACCACACTCCTGGCGATGGTGGACAGTGCCGTCGGCGGAAAGACCGGTGTCGACCTCGGCGCAGCCAAGAACATGGTGGGTGCCTTTTGGCAGCCTCGGTTCGTCCTCATAGACCTGCACACCCTCGAGACTCTTCCGCGGCGGGAGCTCTTGGCGGCATTCGGCGAGATCGTGAAGTACGCCTTGATCGGCGACGCAGAGCTGCTGTCGATGCTCGAGCGCGCTGGCACCGAGGTCGACGTGGCCGAGGTGATCCGGCGCTGTCTCGAAAGGAAGGCAGCGGTTGTTGCGCAAGACGAGCGCGACCTCGTCTGCATGCGGTCTCCGGAAGGCGACGTGAGTCTGGGGACCGGTCGGACTCGCTTTACACTCTCTCGTCCGAACACTGCCTTTGGCCGGGATCGGGATGAAAGCGCAGTGTTTTCGAGCACGAGCACGAGCACGAGCACGAGCACGAGCTGTAAAGCAAGAGCCCCGAGAAATGGTCGGTGCCGATCCCTGAATCGGTATTGTGGTCGTGCCGTGCTCAACCTTGGGCACACGGTCGGTCACGCAATCGAGGCCGCGGCAAGCCGTGCTGGCAACAGTCTGCTTCACGGGGAGGCAGTGGCACTGGGGCTGGTTGCAGCGGCCCGAATCAGCGCCCGGCTCGGCCTGTGCAAGAGCTCGCTCCAGTCTCGTATCGTTGCAGTACTGGAGCGAGTGGGGCTCGACGCTGACCTGGATCGGTGGCTCGGCGACGATTCTTTTGCAGACTACCTGACGTTCGACAAGAAACGCCATGGTGCAAGCATTCGCTTCGTTGGTCTCGAGGAGGTGGGCTGCCCGTGTCTGGTTCAGCTAGCCCCCGCAGATTTGGCAGGCCTTCTAAACCGGACAGGCGGCAAGTGTTACGATTGTCATTCGGAGGAGAGAAGATGAACCTCTTCAGTACCCCCCCGCTGAGCCTGAAGTCCTCAATTGTTGGTCGAGAACGACGTATCCGTTTTCGGCAGGGGAATGGCCGGCCAGGAGTTGCTGGCCGAATTGGGCTATTTGGCCTGCTCGCTTTCGGTGTTCTTGCGCTTCTTGGAGCGGCGTGCGCCGACTACGATACGTCCCTGGTCTTGGTGCGCAACCAGGTCCCAGACACCGAAGCCTGCACGATTCCGGCAACAGAGGACGATATGTATCGTACGTCTGGTACTCTGGATCTCTCCGGCTTGGACTTGCCGCCGGACAAGAGGTACTCCTACGGATACCTGTTCACGCCGCTGGTCAAGAATTTTTCGGAGGTCAGCATTCAACTGCAAGGAGCCAATACCGAGTTGCTTGGCACCGACGACGCCAGTGACTACGTCCTCTCCGATATGGTCGGCCTCGGGGTGAGCGCCAAGACTAGCGAGCGAATCAGTGGAACCGTGACCGGGGAGGAAGGAAGACTTGCTGTCCATTACTTGGTCGTCGACTATGAGCAGGCAAAAACGTTGGCCGAGTCGTTGCCGCGTGGTGAGACGATTCAGATTATCGCTCGCACCCAGGTCTACGGCGAAGCCGGGGGGCACACGCTCCGCACCAATTATTTCGAGTATCCCATTCGGTTGTGCAAGGGATGCGTGGTGCCGCTCGATGGTACTGGCGCGCCGGTTCCCGACCCCGAAGTCTGTGGGCCCTTTCAGTTCCAGCTATAGCAGGCAAAAGGCCGTGCCTTGACGTTTGGGATGCCTCCAGGTAGAAAAGATATCTGAAAATCCGTGAGGAGCCGTGTTCAAAGAACAGCTCAAGCAGGTGGTCGATAACGTTGACGGTGGCATCGCAGGCCTGGTAATGGGCTTCGATGGCATCGCAGTCGAGTCGTATACTCGGGAAGGCCACAAGATTGACATCAATACCGTCGGGATGGAGCTGAGTTTCATCCTTACCCAGGTCAGAAAGGCGGCCGAGATCCTGGACGTCGGAGGGATCAGCGAGATATCGGTAAAGGCCGAGAAACTGACGGTGGTGATAAGGATACTCAACCGCGAGTATTTTGTTGCTGTAGCGCTCGCCCCCGAAGGGAACTACGGGAAAGGCCGCTATCTCATGCGAGTGGTGGCTCCGAAGCTCCAAGCGGAGATGTGATGTCGTCACCACATCGCGGGAGGCAACCGGCGCCCGTTCGCCGGAAGGGTGACCACCGTCGAATACTGGTGATTCACGGACCCAATCTCAACCTGCTTGGAAACCGTCTTCCCGAAGTGTATGGAACGGCGACCTTGGACGAGATAGACCACGAGCTGCGACGCCATGCGGAGAGGCGAGGAGCGCTGGTCGAGGCGTTCCAATCGAACTGTGAGGGCGAAATCGTAACTCGCATACAAGAAGCAGCCGGAGCCTTCGATGGCATTGTGATCAATCCTGCTGCCTATACCCATACCAGCGTCGCAATCAGAGATGCGCTCGAAGCAGCGGGCGTTCCAGCGGTCGAGGTTCATCTCTCGAACGTTCACCGGCGCGAGGCATTCCGTAGCGAGTCATTGATTGCACCGGCATGCCTTGGTCGGATATCTGGATTCGGCGCAATGAGCTACTATCTCGGTTTGCAGGCTGTCATCGCTCATTTGGACGGACAGAACGGAACAGGATTCAGTTCATGACGAACAAGAAACCATCCGAGAACAAGCAGCCCAAGAGCACGAACGCAGGCGCGAAGGTTGGCGTTGGCAGGAAAACGAGCGGGGTTGCGACACCGCAGGCAGCACGCGTATCGAGCGTTGCCGCAGCGCCGTCGGATCCGCCCCATGCCTCGGCGCTAGGTTTGCCCGATGTCGAGTACTTGCGAGCGGTGGCAGCGATGGTCGAGAAGCACGGCCTGAGCGAGGTAAGGCTGCCTCTCGGCAGTGGGACTCTGGTCGTTCGTCGAGGAGAGAGGTCCAGCCCATCGCTGGCCGCGATTCAGCAGCAAGGAATGGATTCTCTCCTTGCTCTGCTGCCGCGGGAACCGCGAGGGACATTGCTGGCCGGCTCCGTTCCGCATCCGTCAATCCCGATGCCAGTGTCGTTGCCATTGGCAGCCTCCTCCGTGCCTCCTCAGGCGACAAACACGCTGCCGGCAGCCTCCTCCTCCGTGCCGTCGTCGGCAGCATTGCCGGCGCCGCCCGCAGTTGCTGCGGCAGCGCCAGTGGCATCGTCGTCGACAGCGCCGCCACCAGTGGCACAGCCAGAGGGCAAACGAGCCAACGTGACCTCGCCATTCGTTGGAACGTTCTATCGCGCGCCTAGTCCGGATTCGTCTCCCTACGTCGAGCCGGGGCAGCGAGTCAAGAAGGGACAGGTGCTGTGCATCGTCGAGGCAATGAAGCTGATGAACGAGATCGAGGCAGAGGTCGACGGCGTGATCGCTTCTTGCCACGTCGAGAATGCCCAGCCAGTGGAATACGGGCAGCTCCTTTTCCAGATCGCGATTGGCTAGAGAATGTTCAAGCGAGTATTGATAGCCAACCGAGGCGAAATCGCTCTTCGCATTATTCGTGCCTGTCGTGAGTTGGGGGTGGCCACGGTCGCAGTCCATTCCGTCGCCGATCGTGATTCGCTTCACGTGAGATTCGCCGATTCCAGCGTCTGCATCGGGCCGGCGATTGCCAAGGAGAGCTATCTCAACATCCCTGCCATCATCAGTGCCGCCGAGATCACCGGTGCCGACGCCGTTCATCCTGGCTACGGATTTCTGGCGGAAAACGCGGAATTCGCCGAGGTCTGCGAGAAATGTGGGCTCGTCTGGATCGGTCCTCCGCCGGCGCTGATGCGTTTGATGGGAGACAAGGTCCGCGCGCGCCAGGCAATGGCCGAGGCGGGCGTACCCATTCTGCCGGGAACCGGGGTAGTGTCTTGCGAGAAGGAGGCTCTCGCCAGTATCGACGAGATTGGTTATCCGCTGATCATCAAGGCAGCGGCGGGCGGCGGTGGCCGCGGGATGAAGATCGTCGAGAATCCGGACAGACTGGCTGACCTGTTGGCGACTGCCCGCAGCGAGGCGCAGGCGGCATTCGGGAATCCGGATGTCTTTCTCGAGCGCTACGTCACCAGACCGCGCCACATCGAGATCCAGATCGTCGCCGACAAACATGGCAATGCCGTGCACCTGGGAGAGCGGGAGTGCTCGATTCAGCGCCG
>JAZDLZ010000704.1:0-7471 GCA_043801535.1 Pseudomonadota bacterium | reverse complement strand
GGTGCGAGACCCCTGCCGATACTCGGCATAAACGCTGCGTACCCAACCACGATCGATGTACTTGGGCGCCGCTCCGTCGATCTGCTGGTAGAGCCCCGACTCTTCCCTTATCAGACGTGCCTCGCCGGCGTGCACCCAGTCGCCGACCTCGCGAGCGGCCGGGAGCATGTCGAGGATGGACATGACACCAAGCCCCTTCTTGGGCTCGAGATCGTGCTCGTACTCGGCCTCGATAACCGAGAGATCGTCGACTCGATCGGGGTCGAGGAATGCCAGCTTGCCCGCCGGATAGATGATGGTGTAGTCGGTGCCATTGGTGAGCAGCTCTCCGTCGACGTAGATCCGCTCCGATCCGGGAAGAATCCAACGCTTGGAAAGCTGATAGACCTCCTGGCGCGGCCCGGAGAGGAAATCGCGCACGAGCACACCGCGGCGCTGCCCGCCGGCCAAGGTCAGCCCCGCCTTGGGGCTCTGCCCTCTTCCGGCAGCCAGGCGAACGTCACCGCCCTGGAGAAGAAGGGTGCGTTCCAGGCCTTCCTCGACTCCTCGGTACTCGAGCTTGTCGGCGACGCTGATCTTGCGGAGCAGATCCTGGCTGCTCCCAACGTATTCGGCTCCGTACTGCAGATCCCGATACTGAAACTGGTCGAGCGGCTCGAGCTGGCCATAGTCGAGCAACACCGAAGCATCGAGGGTACGACCGCCGGAGAAACGAAGACCGACGCCTGCACCTGCCTCCGCGTTGGCATAGCGGTCTTCCTGTCGGGTATGCGAGCGCAGATCGAATGTCTCGGAGAGATTGAGCTTGCCAAAGAAACGCGCGCTGTGTGCTGGCTCGTCGCTCGCGGCAGTGTTCTGGGCGAGCGTCTTGGCCGACCACAAGTCGCGTTGGGCGTCGTAGATCCAGGCCCCGTCATCGAAGAGCACCACCAAGTAACCGCCGAGCAGAACAGTGCCGATCGCTCCCTCGCGCCAGACCAGGCCGTCCGCCTCGGTGAAGTGGCGCAGCGATCGATTCAGCTTGTGGTACTGCACCACTTCGGCGTCGGTGACCACGAAGAGATAGTCCGCGAAGGGCTCAACGCCGATCACACTCGCCCCTCGCACGGATTCCATCTGCGGGAAAGGAACGATCGCATCGCTCGCCAGCTCGATGCCAAGAAGACCCTTGTCGGTCCCGACCCACACACAGTCGCCGTCGAGCACCATGCTGCGGATTTCGCTTGCCCGCAGATCCTCCCAGGCAAAACTGGTGAACACCCGCGACTGGATCCGGAAGCGGCTCAGCCCGCCGTCGGTGCGCATCCACACGTCGTCGGCAACCTGAAAGAGCTCGGCGACGTCCTCGCCTTGGAGACCGTCGGCGGCGGTATACGAACGAAAGCCGTCGACGTCGACGTCGTACACGGCGATGCCTGCTCGGGTGGCGAACCAGACTTGCCGGCCGACCGCCAAGGCGTCATTGATTGCCTGATGGGGTAACCCTTCCTTTTCGCCGTAGGTACGGATCGATCGGTCGAGCTTGCGATAGCGGACGATGCCCTTGTTGGTGCCGAACCAGACGAATTGCTGATCGACGGCAACCGACGACACTCGCTGACTGGGAAAACCGTCGTCCATGGTGAGGAGGGTCGAGCGTCGATTGCCGGTATCGAATCGCACCACCCCGTCGTCGGTCGCGATCCAGAGGATTCCCCCGTCGACCGCCATCTTGTTCACCGCGCCAGGAGCGCGAAAGACACTCCACTGTTCCCGCGCCTGCTGGACGAACGATTCTCCGGCACCAATCCAAACACCTTCCCGGGGATCGGGAACAGTTGGCGGCACCCGCGCCGCCGCCGCCGCCGGCCAAAGGAGACAGGGAAGCAGCAACGACCCGGCGAGCGTCGTCGGTCGCCGTAGGCGCCCGGCGCGAGTCGTCCTTGGATTCGGAGTCCTCGGCAACTAGGCGTCGACCTTCTTGATCCTTAGACGGCTCACCTTTGCCTCTCCCAGACCAGCCCGGGACGCCAGCTCGATGTGGCGCGCGTCGGCCAGTGTCATTTGCTTGTTGTTGAAACGCGCCAGCGTCAGGCCATAGGCATCCACCGCCACCGCGCTCTTGCCAGCAATGAGCCGGCCTAGCGTCGCAGTCTCTCCGGGTCCTTGTGGTCCGTTGGTGAGCAAAGCCCTCGTTGCGTCGAGGATGTTGAGGTGCGGGCGAACGACAAGGCCAAGGTCGGCGATTGCCTGGTGTAGCTCGAGCTGGGTGTGAAATGCCTTGCGATCCCAGATAACGCCCATCGCGTTCTTGAGACTGAACGATACCCCGGCGTGCCCGTGAGCCTTGGCTGCCGGAATGCTGATGTAGACGTCCGCCGACAGGACCGCCTTGGCGACCTCGACCGACTTGAGAGCGATACCACCCTGGACCTCGGTCTTCTTGAATTCGTCTTGGCTCGAAAGGATACGAACCTTCACCCCCGGAATGGATGCGACCGCGTCCAACACGCCACAGCGCTCGAGACAGCGTTTACCATCTCCGAGCGGATACTCGACCACCATGACCTGCTTTGCCTTGGCGTCGAGGCATGCTCTGGCAACCGCCGCCACGGTCTGAGGATGGGTGGTCGTCGCCCATTCTGGCGGATTGGCGAATCCGGCATTGGGTTTGATGACAACGTAGTCGCCCTTCTTGACGAACTTCGAGATACCACCGAGGGCGGTCAGTGCCGCCGCAACCATTGCTGCCGGATCGTTTCCCCGGACGTCGGCGACGTCCGGATCTCCTCCAGCGGCTTGCCCGCGGCGACTCAGCCAAGGAATGCTTGCCAGTACCGCCGCAGAGCTGCCGACGAAGCGGCGCCGGGTAATGCCTCGCATGGGGCCCTCCGTTGTTCGTGGCCGAAGATAGTGTGCTATTGTCGCAGAACATGGATGAGTCTCGCAAGTCCACCCGGCGGGAGTTCATCTTCAACACCGCCCGAGCGACAGCAGGCTTTGCTGCCCTCGGTGTCGCCGGCTGTTTTCCCGACGTCGGCGGCAACTGGCCTCACATCACCGGCGATTGTGTCGACTCCGACGAGACCGAGCCACTGCCCGGTGCCTCGCCGGTCGCGGAGATAGTCCGGGACGACAGCGTTCAAGAAGTGGCCGGCGGCTTCGAGATCCAACAAGACGTAGTGCAAGAGATGCTCGACCAAGCTTTGGGCACCATTGCCGGCAACGCAGCCAAGCCCTGGCAGACTCTTCTCCCGGATGCTTCCTCCACGACCCGTATCGGAATAAAGGTCAATTGCCTGAACGAATACCTGTCGTCGTCGGTGGCTCTGGTAAGGGCGCTGGTCGAGAGCCTACGTGCTGGTCTCGGCATCGCCGGAGAACAGATCATCGTCTGGGATCGTCGTGGCGACGAGCTCGCGCGTGGCGGCTTCAGCGAAAGCACCCTCGGTACCCGAGTGGTCGGCACCGTGGCATCGACCGCCGACGCCAGTGGTCCTGGCTACGGCGAGGCGATATGTGGGGTCGTGGCAGGCAAGACGCCGCGAATCAGCCGCATTCTTACCGAATTGACCGATCTCACGATCAGTGTCCCGGTGCTCAAGACCCATCCTGTCTCTGGCATTACCGCAGCCATGAAAAACATCTACGGCGTCGTCCACAACCCCGGGGACTATCACCAGAACCTTGCCGTCGCCTTGCCTGCTCTCTATCGTCTTCCTCCCATCCGCCGCAGCATCCGCCTTACGATCTGTGACGCCCTCATCGCCGTTACCCTCGGCGGAACATCCGACCCACCCGACGCTGTTCCTCGACGGATACTGGTTGCTCGAGATCCTCTTGCCCTCGATTGCCGTGCCCTCGCCCTGGTCAACTCCCTGCGAGCCGAGCGGAGCGCTCCGCCGGTCGATCCTGCCGTGACCGGGTGGCTGGACAACGCCTACGACCTTGGGCTCGGCACAATGAGCTATAAGCTCGAGCCGTAGTCCTGGCGCCACCCAACACTTCACCGGGGTCCTGCATACGGCGACTTAGGGAATGTCCTGCAGCAGAGCGGTGACGAAGTTGATCGCTTCCTGGCGACTAGCCTGATCATCTGGCTGCGGCTGATTGATGGTCGCCTCGGTATAGTGAAGTCCTTTGCGCGCATTGACCCACCAGAACAAGCTCGCCCGATTGGCGACCCGGCCTGCCTCTCCGACCTGGATATCGGTCCAGGAATAGGCCGAGTACTTCGCGTCATTCACCAGCAGATCGTCGTAGAGCTCCTCGGCGGTCGCCGCGTCGGGCATCTTCCAGAGGCGCAACTCGACCTTCAGCGCGTCCTTCACGTAGTGCTGCCGGGCGAAAACGCGAAAGCTGTGATCCTCGAACGGCTCGACGTCGCCGTCGATCTGCTCTTCGGCCGCGGCGCTGGAAGTGTAGACCTCGACGCCGGCAAAACCGACGCTGGTGTCCTCGATCCAACCAGCGAGCTCGTTGTTCTCGGGGAAAAGCTCGTCAATCGAGACTTCACCACCGGAATTGCCGCATCCGAGCACTAGCAATTGGGCAAGGCATAGACCGCCAAGGCAGACTGAACGCCGCATCATGTTCTCCTGCTTTTCCTAGATCCAAAGGCCGGCAGATGTTAGCCGAGACCATGGAGTAGAACCAAGTTTGATTCCCCCGCCTGCGAATTGTATCTTACGGCCAATGCCAGTCACTTAAGGAGCCAGGAGAGCGGAATCCCTGAGGTTTTTCGCCAGCCCGGGTTGAGGGGGCGGGCTGCGCGGCGAAAAGCTGCCCGCCCCCGACCACCGAGGCGACTTTTGTGACTGGCATTGGTCTTACAGCAAGACGCCACGAGTTTTGTTAGGATTGCTTGCCCAGTGCGCTACATCGTTTTCACCGTTCTCTTGCTGGTACCCATCACCCTTGCGGGTTGGGTGGCCCGCCGAGGGCATCGTCCTCTTCCGCACGAGTCTGCTCACGCCGCTTCCGAAGACGACCACTGGCACGCCCGCGAACACGGGCCCGGGCATGGACTTCGAGACGGCAACAGCGATGGCCGCGAGTCGTCGCCAGGGAATGCCAGAGAGGGACGTGAGCTTGGTCGCGTAAATCCTGACGTTCTTCTCCCAGCCAAACCGGAGTCTACGCTTCTCGCGCTCTTCAAGAGCAGCATGGCGGGGGCCAAGGTGAAGGGACAGGTTGTGCTCTACGACGAGAAGACCCTGTTCGACTACATCGACGGCGCAGCTCCGCTCTACCTCGATCGCCGCTTTCGCATCCTCGCCGCAGCGGAGATGGATACTGCCGAGGGGGGTGAGATGACATGTGATATCTACGATATGACTGCGGCGGAACACGCGCAGTCGATATTCGCCACCGAACGATCCCCGAACGCTGCTGCAATCGCCTCCTGGCCGGAGGCGCTGACTGGCGCGAAGTCCTTTGTCTTTCACAAAGGTCGCTTCTACGTGAAGTTGACTGCCTTTGATTCGCGGGCCGAGAACGCCCTACCCGAGATTGCCCAAGTGCTTCGCGAGCGGTTGCCTTGAGCGACGAAAACACCAGACCGGAAAGACGTCAATGCCTTCAATCCTCGGCGGACGGGGCTGGGTCGACCGCGGACGCATTGCCAACTGCCGCCAACGAAAGCGACGGCCGCAGGCCCGGGCTTACCCGACGAGAAGTGCTGCAGCTAGCCTCCTCGGCCGGCGCTGTCGCCGGAGTGCTTGCCCTGGGCGCGGCGTTGCACAACCGGAATCCTGGGATTCGCCCGCCAAAGCTCGCCCGCATTCCAGATCACCGCGTCACGCGCGCGCCTGGCCTGCCAGTGCTTGCCGCGGCCAGAGGACCGGATCCTGCATCGAACGTTCGACGAGCTATCGAGGCTATTGGCGGACTGTCAGCCTTCGTGAGCAAGGGCGAGCGAGTGGTGATAAAGCCGAATGCTGGCTGGAACCGGCTTCCCGAGCAGGCAGCCAACACCAATCCCGACGTCGTGGCCGAGGTAGTGCGGCTGGCAATTGCAGCAGGCGCAGCGAAGGTTTGGGTTACGGACTATCCAGTCAACAACCCGGAACGCTGCTTTGAGCGATCAGGCATTCGCCAGGCGGTCGCCAAGGCCGGCGGCGATCTGGTGTTGCCAGACAAAGGCAGCTTTCGCGACGTCGAGGTGGGTGGGAAAATCCTGCGGATCGCCGAAGTGCTCTACCCGATCGTCGAAGCAGACCGGGTGATAAACGTACCAGTCGTCAAACAGCACGGGCTGTCCTTGGCCACGATGGCGATGAAGAACTGGTACGGCGTGATTGGCGGTCACCGGGTACGCCTCCATCAGAACATCCACCGTGCCATCGTCGAATTGGCGGCAATGGTGAAACCGACGCTGACCATCCTCGACGCCACTCGTGTTCTCATGGCCAACGGTCCGTCCGGCGGCAGCCTCGACGACGTCAAGCAAATGGACACCGTCATCGCCGGCGTCGACGAGGTTGCGCTCGACGCGTACGGGGCCACCCTCCTGGGGCTCGACCCGCAAGACGTCGGCTTCATCGTCGAAGGCGAAAAACAAGGTCTTGGCAAGGCGGACTACAAGTCCCTCACAACCCTCGAGGTACCCGCCTGATGTTCGTGTGGCTGCGCCGGGCCTATCAACTGTTCTTTCTCGGCCTCTTCCTCTTCCTCGTCGTTGTCACTGCTCCTTCGCTCTTGCGCGGCTACCCCGTCGATTGGTTTCTCGACGTCGATCCTCTGGTGGCGGTCAGCACCGCCCTGAGCACCCGGTCGCTGCACCATCACCTGCTCTGGGCAGTGCCACTGATCGCTCTGACACTGGTCTTCGGTCGTTTCTTTTGCGGGTGGATCTGCCCGATGGGAGTCCTCCATCAGGCAGTGAGCTTCCTCGCCAGAAAGCGCCGCAAGCTGGACCGGGCCAGGCAGAACAAGTCGAGACGCTCGCGCCGCGTCAAGTATCTCGTACTGGCAGCAATGCTCGGCATGGCCGCGCTCGGCAGTGTCCAGACAGGTCTCCTCGATCCGATCGCTTCGACGTGGCGGGCTCTGGCCGTGTCGATCGTTCCGGCCATGAGCAACACGGCCTTCGGCCTGTACCAAGGCGAGCGCCACTTCCACTTCGGCGTGTTGGTTGTGGCGGTCTTTGTCGCGGCATTGGTGCTCAACCTCGTCTACACCCGATTCTACTGTCGAGCGCTGTGTCCTCTCGGTGCCCTTCTCGGGGTTCTGGCCAAGCTCTCGGTGTTCCGGATCCACAAGAAACCAGGGTCGTGCAAGGACTGCGACATCTGCAGCGCCGACTGCCAGGGAGGCGCCGACCCACAGGGAACCGTGCTGGTAACCGAGTGCATGCTCTGCCTCAATTGCATCCGCACCTGCCCGCGCCAAGCCATCTCCTATGGTTTCTTGCCAGCATCTCACCTCACGTCGACCACGACCGAGCTCGGTCGCCGGCGCTGGCTCACCGCTGCCCTCGCTGGCGTCGTCG